>CAZMHW010000004.1:19052-29859 GCA_964566105.1 uncultured Akkermansia sp. | reverse complement strand
GCGCAGTGCTTACGTTCATACTGAAGCCTAAACCTATTACAGAACCTCTGAGCAGGAGATTTGTTATTTTCTGATTGAGATGTATGTATGGATGCCCGCTTGTATTGGTAATGAGAATCCCGCCCAGAAGAGCCAGGGGTGTACTGATGTAAGGGGTGAGGCACAATACAAGAAAGACTATAAAAATGACTTTTTGAAGGAGGTTCTGCGACTCCTTATTACCGGATGTGTTCATTTTTTTACCTGACTGCTGTTCTTCCATACCTTCCTTCATCCCCTGATATACGTCTTTTCTAACGGCGCTAAGTTATTATATTGCATTAATAAATAATATAACATAAGTTACAATTGATTCTGTTTTTGCAAAATAAAAGAGAGTGGATGATTTTACTGGTATTCAGTATACCAGTTACGAAGCCGCACTTCAATACCCCTGTTGCCTGTATCGACCAGTTTTTTGAATGCTTCGGTGTCGCTTAGCCCGTCTTTGCCACGGTAGTGGTAGGGATAAACTACTTTTGGTTTAAACTCCAGTACTGCACTTGCTGCCTGGTTAATGTCCATAGTGTAAGGCAAATTCATGCATACAAAGGCCACATCAATGTTTTTCAGACTGCGCATCTCGGGAGTGTCTTCCGTATCTCCGGAAATGTATAGGGTTTTGTCTCCAAAAACCATAAGATAACCATTTCCTCTGCCTTTGGTATGTTTTGATTCGGCGTCTTCCGGTAAATTATACATGGGAACAGCGGTAATCGAAATTCCAAATTGATCCGTGCTTTTTCCATTGTCCAGCACCAGCACCTTGTTTTTCAGACTGTCGGGTAGTTGATCGGCAACAGCCCGCGGAACAACATAAGTAGCTTTACTCCCGTCTATACTTTTCAATGTTTCTGTATTTAAGTGGTCTCCATGGATATCTGTGATGAGGATGAGATCCGGAGCCGGCTTGTCTTTAAAGGCTTTGGCTCCCCCATAAGGATCTACATAAATGGTTGTATTCTTCCAACTCAGAATCACACAACCATGAACAACCGGTTGAATTTTAAGCGGACCTTTGGAGGTGTTAAGTTGATCTGGCACTGGTGCCTGAGCTTCAGCAGTCAGGGTAAATAAAATACAGAGGACGAGGAGATGTTTCATATACACGTTTTACTTTCCCAAGGTAATTAATTTTTAATTCTAAAAAATTGATTTTGTTCAAAATCCCTCTATCCTGTGAGGAGGCACAAAAGCAAGCCATCCGGCGGGTAAAACGGATTAGTTAATTTCCAGTACGATTTTGCCATTCACACCTCCGTCTGAAATCAAATCCTGGGCAAGTGCAGCCTGTTCCAATTTCATTACCCGCGCTACCTGGCTTTTTATTTTGCCTTGTTCTATGAGAGTATTGCCAAATTCCAGTTTTGTATAATGGGCGTTTGCCGAAACGAATTCGGCCTTTATCTCATGTTTTTGAGCAAGTTCTTGTGAAGGTGGCATGACTGTACTGATAAGTTGTCCGCCTTTTTTTAATACCCCGAATGATTTTATTTGCGTGTCTTTGCCTACCAGATCAACTACCACATCCATGTCTTTTACGTGTTGTGTAAAATCCTGGGTCTTGTAATCGATCACCTCATCGGCACCAAGTGTTTTAATCAGTTCTACGCCCTTTCCGGAGGCAGTTCCTGTCACATAGGCACCCAAAGATTTCGCCATTTGTAGCATACAGCTTCCCACCCCGCCGGCGGCGCCGTGAACAAGAATTTTTTGCCCTGCTTTCAAATGGGCTTTTTCAATTAACACGGAGTAAGAAGTCATTACCGGAACTACCAAAGAAACAGCACCGTTCATGTCCAGTGTTTTTGGTTTTAAGGCAACCCGATCTTCATGAACCGATACATACTCCGCGTAGGAGCCTCCAAAAGTATTAGCGATAACGGCATCGCCCACTTTCAGGCGCTGTACTTTTGTACCGATCTCTTCCACAAGCCCCGCCACATCCGAGCCGGGAACGAATGGCAATGCAACAGGGACTATTTTTTGCATGGAGCCGGAACGCACTTTGATGTCAAAGGGGTTGACAGTGGTAGCCAGCACTTTAATAAGAACCTCGTTTTCTCCACACTCTGGTTTATTTTTTTGAGTCAGTTCCAAAACGGAGGAATCACCAAAAGAAGTGTACTGAATTGCTTTCATGTTTTAAAGTTAAAAAAAAGAAGGCAGCTTGATCACTAAAACTAGTTTAAGAAATAGTGAGCTCCTCCTTTTTTATCTCTTTGCCTGGTGTTTTTCGTTCTTTAAGACGAATAGTTTAGTTGATCAATTTCCGGATTTCAGCCATTGGTAAATGATCGCCAACATACTTAGCATAATATGCTCTGCGTATATTTCCTTTTTCGTCTATCAAAAAATCAGCTCCCAGGCGATTCGCATTTCCGTCTTGTTTTATTTTGGTTTTAAAAAGTTGTTTTCCTTTTTTCATTTTTTTCATAGCGCCATAAAACATACCTTTCATAACCTTTCCCATGTTTTTCTCGAGTTCGTAAAGGTTATACAGGCTCTCATCAGGGTTCGGGATCATAATGGCGTAAGGGTTTTCTCCTTCCAGATACATTTTCATGTTTTCGGCAGTGCTTTCATAAACAGCAAACAGAATAAGGCCTTTGGTTTTGAAATAATCCGACTCTTCCTGCAATTCGTGGAATCTCAAATTGCACACAGGACAGCCCACATTGCGATAAAAGCTAAGCAGTAATTTTTTTCCTTTATAGTCTGAGAGGTTTACATTTTTACCGTTAACGTCTGTTAAGGTGAAGCCTGGAGTGGGTTGGTTTTCTGTAATTTTCATTTTTTTGTTTTTTGGTTTAGATGATTGGAGAATAAAAATAAAGATGAGCAGGGCCGTCAGGCGACTGGTTTTTTGAAGGACTGTTTTCATACAAGAGTTTGTTTTTTAATTAATACCGAAACAGCAACGGTTATCACCCTTCTTCAAAAAAAAGAGCGAACCGGTTTTAGTTCGCTCTTTCTTCTGCTGAGAAATTGTTTATCCTGGTATTAACCATCAAGCCCTCTCCTTGCCTGTTCAAGGCATTTGTGTTTCTGATTCTGGGCGTTGTGTTTGTTGGTGTAACCAAATTCTCTGGTTACCGTTTCAATATTTTTTTCCTCGTAAAAAATAGCTTTGAGCAGTATTACACAATGGTTACTGATCCGGCTAAAAATTCCAACTATTTTCTGAAGCCTGCTCTGCTGTATTTCAGCTTCAGCCTCTTCATAGTCGCTGAGGTATTTTGCATACAGGTTTAATTCCCCTTTAACAAGCTTGTTTGAATCTCTTAATCTTTTTAGCCATAAATTACTGCTTATTGCAAAAATGTAGGTTTTTAAAGAGGATTTTAAATCGAATTCATCTTTTGGAATTTTGTCAAGCAGCACCAGTATGGTTTCCTGAAAAATATCCTGCGCATCATCGACACTTCCGTTGTTTTTAGTAATAAAGTTTTTTACCGAAGGGTAATAAAACTTATACAGGATGTCGTACGCCTTATTGTCTTTCGACTTTAGGCCCAGTAAGGTTTCTTTATCGCTTTGTGTTTTAGTCATCTTGTGAATATTAAATTAGCAAGACAAATCTTTAAAACCAATAAATTATAAGTGTAAATGCTTGTCCCGGATATTAATACCTCCACCTACATAAAAATCACCCGTATATTAAAATATACAACCTGAAATTGAATTTGGGAAGATGATAATTTGCTTAAGAGGTTGATTTTCAATGAAAAAATCACCTTTTGAAGGAGATATTCTCTCTTAAAATAAAGTCGTGTTTTAAATCAATCTTTCCGAATTGGAAACTTTTTTGGCTTTTAACATTTTAAAAGCTTACCTTAATCTGATAATATGAAACCCAATTTATATTTATACCTGCTTCTTTTTTTCTCCTGCTCTTTTTATTCTCAACAATCGGGTTCGCCTGACACGGCTCAGTTATTCTACCGGCATTTTACGGTACAGGACGGACTCCCCAGTAATGAGGCGTATTACGGGTATCAGGACAAGGCCGGCTATATCTGGGTGTGTGGCGACAATGGTGTGTCCCGTTTTGATGGGGTACGCTTTAAAAATTACAATAACGCCGATGGACTGCGTTCCAATGTGATCTACGGCTGCAAAGAAGATAATAAAGGAAGTTTATGGTTGTATTCCTTTTCCGGCGAACTCTACCGCTATCAACCGGTCACGGACCGATTTGAAAGTCCCCGCTTTAACGATTCGCTTGCGCGTTTATTGGCGGGACGTGTTATTCTTGACCTGGTTTTTGAACGCGACACACTTTATGTAATGACCTTGAGTGCTTATGTCAAAGTAGTGTTCGGAGCAAAAGGACAGGAACAACTCAGTCTTGTGGAAGCAGGACCTCAAACGCTCAGTGTCAGGTTGCTTGGGAACGGTGAAGTAGTGGTGATCAACGCGAGTGAAGAAAATATTACACGTTTTGACCTCGCTATAAGCGGCCCGGGAAAATTTTCTGCGGATACTGTGCGAAATATTCCTATTAATGGTCTGGTGCAACAGAACATCTCCGCGTTAAGGCAGGGAGACGAACTTAACATTGTTTTTGGTGAAAATCTCCTGAATTACAACATAGCTACCCAACACTACACCATACAACAATTACCGTTTACCCACATAGCCGGTTTAAAAAAATCAAGTCTTGGTATTTTATGCGGAAGTTACGGTAAGGGTCTTTGGTCCTTCGATGGAAAGAACAATCACGTTGTTTTTAAACAGTGGATCAAGAATAAAAACATTGCGTCCTGTTTCGAGGACAAGCAAGGTGGGATTTGGGGCTTCTCACAAACGGATGGGGTATATTTTATTCCAACACGCACGGCACTTTCTTTTGCACGAAATGAGAACGAAGCTTCCCGCAGGGTAACTTCTATGTTTACCAAAGGTGATAGCGCGTTTTACATGACCTATAGCGGGGCTTTATTTCTGGTAACTGCCAAAGGATTACCGATGCAAAAACAATTGATTGAGCCCGGGCAGTATAATATGCGGGAGATGAAAGCGCTTAATGCCAACGAAATTTTATTATACGCGGGACGAAACATGCGTTACGAGATTGGTTCTGGCAAAGTAAGCGGCATCAGTCCCATGGAGATCTGCGAACGCAGTGCATCGGGATACCAGCCCACCGTATTTGCGCGACACAACCGTTTGTGGATCAAAACATGCGGGGGAATTTCCTTGAATGAAAAGATAATTTTTGAAGAATGGAAATATGGGGCTGTTTTTTCACAGGCAGTGTCCGGCGAAACAAAAATGTGGTTGGGTACGACCAACGACCTGATCTACGCAGATACGCAGAGAGGTGTGTTTACTTCTGTTGGTAAAAAATATGGTTTTGCAAAATTCTCAGTCAGACAGATCCTTGCCCTGGGCGCTGATTCGGTGTTGGTAGCCAGTAACCAGGGAGTTTTTTTAATTGTAAAAGATCAGATTAAAAAAAGCATTACGGCACAAAACGGATTATCCAGTAATAAAGTGCTGACCCTTTTCCTAAACAAAGAAGAACTCTGGGCAGGAACCTCTCTTGGTATTGATCTCATTCAGCATTTCAGAGACGGGCGGGATGTTCGTGTTACTTCGGTGACAGGACTTACAGGTATTTCCAACTGCCCGGTAACGCAGGTAGGCTGCATTGGCAATTATGTGATTGCAGGAACCGATGAAGGCGTTTACCTTTTTGATAAAAAACAAATCTTTGGTAAACCCATAATGGTTGCACCTCTGTTGGCAGGCATTACTGTCAATGATACTTTACGAATCCATGAGTCCGGAGATTTGGATCTGGATTACAGTCAAAACTCTCTGGTGATTAACTTTGCAGCACTCAATTACAGGAATTCCCTCTACAACAAATACCGCTACCGTTTGTATTCAGGTGAAGGAACAGCCTGGGTTCTGACTTCCGAGAATTCCGTTTCTTTTCCTCAACTTTCACCCGGCACTTACGCTTTTGAATTGCAGGCCATGAATCCTGACGGTTCCTGGAGCCAATCTACAAATAGTTTTAAAATCACGATTCAAAAACCATTCTGGCAAACCTGGTGGTTTCTATCCTTACTGGTTATATGGGCAGGTTTTGTGGCGTATTTTATTTTGCTCTTTCGCGTCAAACAAATGCAGAAAATGGGAGACCTTACCGGTAAACTTTCCGAGGCCAAAATGCAGGCTCTTGGCATGCAACTCAATCCACACTTTGTATTTAATGCGCTCAATTCCGTTTCTTTTCACATTGCCAATAGCGACTCGAAAGCCACTCTGAAAATTTTGGAAAAATTCTCTAAACTCATGCGTATGGTCTTCCGTAATTCTCAACACGCTATCATTCCTTTGGAAGATGAATTAAAAGCTCTAAACCTTTACATTGAACTGGAAACAATTCGTTTGGGCAAGGAGTTTAGTTTTAAAATGGATATTGAAAGTATTAACGTGTCTGAATGTAAAATTCCCGCGCTCTTGTTGCAGCCCTTTGTAGAAAATGCTATCTGGCACGGCATTAGCCCACTTAAAACACCAGGAAAGCTGGAGTTGATATTTATGCGCATTGGTGATACCCTGCAGATAGAGATCATCGATAATGGTATTGGACGTTTGCGAGCAAGGGAACTAAAACCAGCAAGCAAAAAACGACTTCATAGCCTGGATATTATTAAAGAGCGTTTAGCACTTTTAAGAACCAAATACCATGCGTATACGCACGTTGAAATAAGTAATGCCTTCGAAGATGAGGAAAATTGTGGCACCAAAGTCCTGTTAATTATTCCCTGGTTGTCCGATTCTGAAATCCATCGCCGGAGCGGAGTTCTCAAACAGTTTATGCTCGATGATCAGAGCGCTTATAATTGATGGAGACCTGCTGCACAGTGTGGATTCGAATCTGTTTGTAAACTGCAGGTAATGTGCCTCCAAAACCCGATCTGGTATTTCTCAATAGTCATTTAGCTAAGGAAAGGATTTTGATCTTCTTAAAAATGAGAGGAAGTCAATTTTGAAGTGGTTTTTGTTGCCACTTTAGACCATTGTGCCATAAAAGCATACAGGTTAAACCTGTTAGATGATCTTTTAACAATTAAACTACAAATCGTAGCAAGACTCTGCTACTTCTCAAAGTAATTTTGACCCATGACAAACACAGCAATGGTTCAAATTGTAGACTTTATAGCTTACACCGAAGACGTAGCCTATACTGACAACAAAGAGAAAATAAAATACAATCTTTCCAAATTTCCTCAATATAAAGAGCAGATCGAAGAGCAACGTCAGTCAAAAAAAGAAGCCGTTTCCAGTTGGGTGGCGGGAAAGTGGATTGTGTTGTATCTCGATGATCCCAAAAAAAAGGACGGCATCATGTATTTTTTTGACCACCGCCGTGTGAATTTCGAAGGGCAGGCCTTTTTTACGGACAAAGTAAATCAGATGCTCAAAACCATTCAGGCCAAATACAAACCCCGATACGAGGCTTCTATGGATACCGTGTTGTTAAGAAAAGAATTTTTGAATTGATCAACCTTAAATTTAAGCGTATGTTATTACATCAGGCAGAAAAAATGTATTTGGGTAAATTGGTAAAACACAAAAAGACCGGGACAATCTCAAAAATTGATGGCCTTCACAAAGAACGTCATCAGTATAATACAACCGTGAACGCATTGTTAACGCACTTAACCAATTCCAGTAACCGTTCACGTCTGACCTCAGACGCCAGCATTGCCGACTTGCAAAACGATTACGATCTTTTAAGCTGTAATCTGAGTATTACTTTTCAAAATTTGAAGAGGAACAGGCAGGTGGCGTGAAGCAGATCTGTAATTGCAGGTTTTTCATTGTGATAAAGAATGTCACGTATTAAAAAGTAGGCAAATAGTTTTAAACCCCATCCCCAATGATGAAACTGCGCTCGCTAAATGCGGGGATGGTAGGAATACCTTCGTAAAAATATTTAATCTCATCTTTAGTATCCATCAAACCCAGACTGTAAAGCACAGGTACATAATGATCTGGCGTAGGAGAAGCTAGTTTGCCAAGAGTGTGACTGGTTTCGTAGTTGATGAGGTTTTCTATTTTGCGCGAATCAATTTGTTGTTTGATCCAGGCGTCGTATTCCGCTTCCCAGCCATAAGGCGTCATGTCGTTAGCGGCCATTTTTTTGCCTGCCAGCGGTAAATTGTGGATCAGGGAACCGCTGCCAATAATCAAAACCCCTTTTTCACGAAGAGCTTTTAATTGTTTGCCTAACTCATAGTGATAGTTGGGTTTGGCATAATAATCAATACTCATTTGGAAGACTGGAACATTTCCTTCAGGAAACAAGTGCATGAGCATTGGCCAGGCACCGTGATCCAGCCCCCATTCAGTGGTTTCGGTAACCGAAGGCACCAGCGATTTAATTTCGTGAGCAATTTGCGGAGCTCCGTGAGCCTGGTATTTTACATCGTAATAGTTTTTCGGAAACCCGTAATAGTCGTAGATCTGTTTTTGTTCCTGGCTAATGTTTACGTATGTGCCGCGTGTGCACCAGTGTGCTGAAACCACTACTACTGCTTTTACCTCATAATTGTTTTGCAGTTTTTTTCCAAGCTCATATAAAGTGTTCCAAAACGGGCGCTCTTCTTTTGTCATGGGAATATCCATGGGGTTACCATGAGAGGTAAATAAAACGGGAAGTTTTTTACGTTGTGTGGGAAGCTCTTGTGTGAGCTTGGCAAATTCGTTTAAATTCATAGCACTGAAGGTTACAGGCGCAAGGGCCATTAGTTTTAAAAAATCTTTACGGTCCATATATTGGTGTTTAAGTCGTAAAGCAGGTTGTTACCGGCTTGTTTTAATAAAGTTCGGAAAAGTAAATTAAATAGAAGTTAATCTAGGATAAGAAATTTGCACAGAGTTTTATGGAGGTTTTAATGCTGAAAAAATGAATTATCCGCGCCACATTAAATGAGGTGGATATCTACAAATTTAAATCCTGCTTAATATTGGCTTCATATATGTGCCGTATCCTTGTATAAAATAAGATTCACCCGTTAACCAATTATACCATGACAACTCTAAAAAAACGTTCCAGGGATGAAGCTGCAATGGCACAAGCCTGGAAGGACCTGATCCAGGCGATTAAACCCGAAAAACAGGTCCTGTTTCCTTCGCAGGAAAAACAAGCCAGGATCAAAAGCACAAATTATCCTCCCCTGATCAAAACAAATGAACTCTCGTCCTGGGAGTTGTTTGAATAGCTAACGGTGTTGTCCAAGTCTTAAACTGAACGAGATCTTTTTCGTCCAAATTAAGAGGCGACTACAAATGGTATGTTTCTTTTAAAAAAGAACGCAGATCCGTTTGCGGGCGTCCAAGAAACGTTTCGAGCGTCGCGTGTGTTTGATTAAAATCATTGTGTTTGATCCCTGCCGCAAAAAGCGCAGAGAACCCTATAATTTCTTGTGGTAAACCAAATTGTTTCAGCAGCGCAATATAACCCGCTTCATCTACATCATTAAAAAGAACAGTTTTTCCGGAAAGTGAAGTTAATTCCGCGGCTACTTCTTTAAAGGAATAAGCCCTGTTGCCACTCAGCGCGTATGTTTTATTTTCGTGACCTTCGCTGGTCAGAATGTTGGCAATAGCCTCTCCCAGATCTTTACGTGCTGCAAATGCTACCTTACCATCATCCGAAGGGAAGGTAATTCCCGTTTCGATCGCTTTTTCTCCCGCAAACATAGGAATGATCTCAAAATACAAACCGTTTCTTAAAAAAGTATAAGGCAACCCTTTTCCGAGGATATATGCTTCCGTTTTGAAATGGTCTTCCAGGAGGGGTTGTAACGGAGAGGTGTTTATGTCTTTCATCTCTGCACCCGTATAAAATAAATGTTTCACGCCACTTTTTTGTGCCGCGTCTACTACGTTTTTGTGTTGTCCCAAGCGGTCGTTAAAATCGCTCGAAGAAATAAGAAGCACTTTGTCTACGTTTTCCATGGCTTTGCTCAGGGCTTCTTTATCCTGGTAGCTAGCTTTTTTAACATTCACGCCAAGTGCTTTTAGTGCATGCGCTTTATTTTCATCCCTTACCAGAACTGAAATGCCGGCAGGGTTTATTTTTTTTACCAGTTGTTCTACAATGATGGTTCCAAGGTGTCCGGTTGCACCTGTAATTAATAGGTTACTCATTTTTTTATTGTTTTTAAATTAATACTTACTTTTGTAGAGCAAAGCTATAAAAGTGAGTATTGTTAAACAAGAAGGCACCAAAAACTCAGATGCTTACGCGGAAGTTAGTTTTTTGAAGATCAGGATTTTAAATTTTAAAGAGTATGAAAAAAGAAGAGTGGAACATCGACAATTGTCCGGTAAGAACAGTGTTGGATAGATTCGGGGACAAATGGTCTATTTTAATTTTGTCCGTACTGGGCGAAAAGAAAAAGCTGCGTTTTAATGAAATTAACAAGGCCGTGGGTTTTGATATTTCTCAGAAGATGCTCACTGTTACCTTGCGCACGCTGGAAGCAGACGGACTTATCAGCAGAAAAATATACGCGGAAGTGCCTCCCCGGGTAGAATATGAAATTACAGACCTGGGGAAATCCCTCATCCCTCACATTACGAATTTAATGAACTGGGCTACAGAAAATATGAAGGCCATTAAAAAATCAAGACAGAAAGCCATGCAGCTTTAACCAGGACTATTAAACAAAAAATAAATAGTACTCCGCAACTCACATTTTAGAAAATTCATTTTTTGCAAAGCACGGTGTTCCTC
>CAZMHW010000004.1:9166-19042 GCA_964566105.1 uncultured Akkermansia sp. | reverse complement strand
GTGTCCTCCCAATGAAAGAAAGCGTTGTACAAAACTATTTAAATTGGGTTTTTTGAACCTGCCACGCAAAACTTTTTTCATAGACAGGAACGCGGGCTTGGTCGAATTTCCACCACGTTTTTTTTGTTAAAAACTTAAGTTTAAGTTAACACGCAAGTTGAACGGGTTATTAGTGCCCGGACAAGGCAAAAACACTGGAAATCAAAGCGCTGGAGCGGTAAAGATAAATTCACACGGACAGGTTTTCGGAGTTAAATTCTGTTAGTAAGTAAGTCCCCTCTGTGTAAAACATCCTACCCCTTTTATGTAACTTTAAAGGCTATTTTAATGTATAATAAATTAGTGTGTGCTTAAAGCAGTTTACCTTTAAGATGTACTTATCCAAATCACTACTATGAAGAGAGTTGTTTTTACTTTTTTACTGATAACAGTTTTATCCTATCTAAGAGCTCAGATTTGCCAGACGTTGACGGTAAATTCTACCAGCATTGCCTGTAACGGCAATTCAACCGGCTCAGCTACCGTTACTGTTTCAGGCGGCACTGCACCTTACACTTACAGTTGGATGCCGAGTGGAGGAACCGGGTCCGTTGCCAGTAGTATGAGCGCAGGCGTGTATACTGTGCGTGTGACAGATGCCGGAACCTGCGTAGTGACGGCGACTGTAAATATATTGCAACCTAATTTTTTTATAACTGTCAGTTCACACACGAACGTAATTTGTTATGGTAGTACAATGGGATCAGCCAGTTTTACCACCATTGGTGGCACACCCGGATATTCGTACACATGGGCGCCCTATGGTGGAAGTGGCGCCAACGCAACAGGCCTGAGTCCCGGAACATTTACTCTTTACGTAAAGGATGCGAACAATTGTGCCATCAGCGAAACTGTGACGATTGGCGGGCCTTCGTTTTCTCTCACCGCTACTACCACTCAAACCAATAACATTTGCGGAAACGTGAACGGCGGGGCCACAGCCCTTGCTACAGGGGGAACACCGGCCTATTCCTATACATGGCTTCCTACCGGTGGTAACGCAGCAACCGCTACCTTGGTTTCCGGAGTTTACACGGTGAACATTACGGATGCAAATAATTGTGCCACCTCAAGAACAGTTAACATCACACAGTCTTCTCAATTTACCTTAACACCTACGGTGAGTAACATTACCTGCAACGGTGCGGTGAATGGTTCCATTTCTGTGGGAGTTTCAGGAGGAACGGCTCCTTTTACCTATACCTGGAATCCTCCAATCTCAAACTCTCCCGTAATTACGAATCTGGCACCGGGAATATACACCGTTTATGTAACCGATGCGATTGGTTGCACGGGCGCTAAAACCAATACCATCACACAGCCATTAGCCCTGGCAACCTCTTCCGCTCAATCGGTGATTCTCTGTAACGGTGGAACCGGCGGCGCTTCCGTTTCTGTAGCAGGCGGCACAACTCCTTACACCTATACCTGGACTCCCACAGGAGGCAACGCGTCTTCCGCGAGCGGCTTAGCTGCGGGCAATTACACAGTGGGCATACGCGATGCCAATTTATGTCCGATTTCTCAAACCTTTGCTTTTTCCCAGCCAAGCGCTATAACAGGCACTACCTCTCAGGCAAACAGCCTGTGTTTTGGAGCATCAACCGGAAGTGCGGGTATTGTATTGGCAGGCGGAGTGCCACCTTATACCTATACCTGGGTTCCTTCAGGCGGAAATGCTGCCACAGCTACTTCGCTTGCTGCAGGAACATACACGGTAAACTTTAAGGATGCAAACAACTGTTTGAACTCACGTACGGTAAGTATCGGGCAACCGGCAGCCATTACCGGTTCAATAGCCAGTTCGGCGGCCAACTGCAATAACGCCGATGGTAGCGCTACGGTAACAGCGAGCGGAGGAACCGGAGCCTTTACCTATAGCTGGATTCCCGCAGGAGGTAATACTCCTACCGCTACGGCCATTAATGGCGGATCGTATACCTGCACGGTTAAAGACGCTAATAATTGTCAGTTAAACCTTGTTACTTTTGTACCGCTTATTAATCCTTCTTTATTTGTCACGGCTGCTAACGGAACCATTTGTTCAGGCTTTACGACCACACTCACCGCCACGGGGAGTAACAGTTATACCTGGAGCCCTTCTTCCAGTTTATCTTCTGCTAACGGTTCAGTTGTTGCCGCGTCACCGACTGTAAGCACTGTTTACACGATAACCGGCGCCAACCTTTATGGATGCACTATTACCAATACGATTGCTGTACAAATTTACGCGGGTCCGAGTCCTGTTTTAACCATCAACGCTCCGAGCTTCTGCGCAGGGAATACTGCCAGTCTTACGGCCAGCGGGGCACTGAGTTACACCTGGAATCCCGCTACCGGTTTAAGCAATGCTTTTGTGAGTAATCCTACCACCACACTCAATACACCATTTGTTTATACCGTGACAGGAATAGATGCTTTGGGTTGCACAGGCAGCAGCACATTGGCGGTTACTCCATTCGTATTACCGGTGGTAACCGTTTCTGCAACTACCTTTTCGGCTTGTCTGAATCAAAGTGTAACGCTAACCGCCAGCGGTGCCAGCACTTATTCCTGGAGCAACGGGTTTACCATAAACCCTCTGCAGGTATCACCACCTGCATCTACGGTTTATACGGTTATCGGCACAGCTCTCAATGGTTGCACCGATACAACCTCAGTGCAGGTAACCATGAATCCTTTACCGCCAGTGGCAATCAGCGGTAATACCGTTATTTGTTCAGGAATACCTGCGGTACTTACCGTTACAGGGGCTACAACATACAACTGGAGTACGGGAGCTACAGCGCCTACTTTAACTTTGGCTCCTACCGTGAATACCTCCTACACGGTGAGTGGTACTGATGCCAATGGATGTGTTACCGCGGTTAATTTCAGCCTGTTGGTTTACCAGACACCTACCGTTACAATTATTGGTAAACGTGAAGTTTGTAAGAATGATAAACTCATACTAAATGTAAACGGTGGCAGTACCTATACCTGGAGCACCGGGGAGCAGGCATCTTCTATTACCTATACTTTTACCGAAAATGCCGTGCTCACTGTAAGTTCCGGAATAGCCGGTTGCACGCCGGGCACTGCCAGTATTTCTGTAAGCGTAAATCCAATACCGGTAATCAGTGCCTCAGCTAACCCAACGTTTATTAATCTGGGAAGGAATGTTCAATTAACCGCCAGTGGCAGTACTGCTGATTATTTCTGGAAACCGGCCGATGGCCTTAGCTGTAGTAGTTGTGCCGCCCCTGTTGCCAAACCGTCAGGTACCACTATTTACACAGTAGAGTCAACCAATGCCAAAGGTTGCAAGGGCACCGCCACTGTTCAGGTAGACGTGGACACCAGTTGCGGCGAGTTATTTGCACCGTCTGCGTTCAGTCCAAACAACGATAATAACAACGACTTCTGGTGTGTTTACGGTAATTGTATCGAAAAATTGCAATGCGATATTTTTAACCGCTGGGGTCAAAAAGTTTTTAGCACCAGCAGCAAAGATCAATGCTGGGATGGCACTGTAAATGGAGCCATGCAGGATCCGGGAGTTTTTATTTACCAGATAAAAACAACGTTGATAAACGGAGAAACTAAATCATTAACAGGGAACTTTACATTAGTAAGATGAGAAAACTATTATTTTTATATGTGATCAGCGGAGTTGTAACAGGAAAAGTGTTTGCTCAGGATGTGCATTTTTCACAATTCTATGTGGCACCGCAACTCATCAATCCTTCCGCTTTTGGCGCCGTTAATTCTTTTGAAGCAGGGATGCAATACAAGGGTCAGTGGAACTCTTTTACCAAGGGATATACCAGCTACGCCGCTGTTGTAAATAAAAGTTTTAAAAAGCAGAATTACCTGAATTCTTCCAAGGCTTATGTCTCTGCAGGACTCAATATGATTGTAGACAAGGCGGGGGATAATCAGCTCTCACATTTAAAAGTAGAAATCCCGGTGAACGTAACTAAGCGAATAGCGGGCAGTAGTTTTTTAACTGCAGGTTTGTATCTGGGTTATGGCCAACTCTCTATAAAAAACAATAATTATACCTGGGGAAATCAGTTTGACGGTTACCAATATAATAATGTTCTCAGCAGCAACGAGGGAACAATGATACAATCCAGGAGTTATCTGGATTGCGGAGCCGGGCTTAGTTTAATAAGTCTTGGTAAAGAAAAAGACGTTACTTATGTAAAAAACAATCTCGGTTTTTCGGTGAGTCATCTGAACCGCCCAAACTACAGTCTATATGAAAATGCAGGAGAGAGCTTAAATATGCGGATCAATTTTTACGAATATCTCCGCGTAAATTTAGAAAACCCTTCCTTAAGTATTATTCCTTCTTTGTTGTTGCAATACCAGGCAAAAACATATGAACTTGTTCTTGGCGCCAATCTTAGAAAAGCCTTTAAGGAAAGTGCGGAATCAAAACAGGCGGTAAGCATGGGTGTGTTTTACCGTATGAATGACATGTGCGCGTTGAATGGCATGCTGGAGCTGAATAAGTTTAATATAGGTTTAAATTACGATTTTAATGTATCCAAATTGATGACTTCCTCCCGCAGTTTCGGTGGACTCGAAATCAGTCTGAAAATGAACAATCCTTTCCGCTACGTAGCACCTACGAGCAAAACAATGGATAAGCAGATCTAGCCGATAAAATCTTAGGTTCAAATTTTTTCTTTTAGTGGAAGGCACAGAATCAGCTTTGTGGTAATTGCTCTTGTAAACCAATCCCGTTTATCGGTACTGGGATTAATTTCCCTTTTCCTATAAATCTTACATGTGTAAAAAAGGGCTTTTTAGTGCAGAGTGAGAAGGCGATGGTCTTCGTTTATTTGCGATAGTAAATAATCTCTGTATGAAAACCTCTCAAAAAAAACACGGCAAGTTCAACTTCATTATTGCGATCGCTTTCCTATTAAATACAAGCGCCTTATTTGCACAACACGCAGCATATAAACCCGAGGTTATCGGTTTTGCGTTGGATTGTTATTCGAGTGCTAACGGACATGGCGCCTTTTATGCGCCTGCACTTACACTTAACAGGGATAGAAACTCTTTGAGTTTTGCTGCCCTCATTCAAAAGCGTTCAATGGAGATGAATGGATTAAAAATTTCCTATTCCAGAAACTTAAGTTCTGAAAGTCCGGAGGTAATAAGGGGCTATGGATTTGACCTGTTGCAGGTTAATTTTTTCAGCGCTTTACAATACAACAATAAAACACATCTTGCTTACTGTGTGGCAAAGGATGAAAACACCATAAACCGTGAACCACAGATCGACTGGAACCAGGTAAAGCTCTCAACGCTTGAGGCTACAGCGGGTTTTGAATTACAAATAAATCTTACTGAAACGATCTGCTGGAAAAATTACGTTGGAGCATCCGCTTATTATCATACAAATTATGTACAAGGTATGGATCATTCCCGGGCGGCACCTACACTCGTATTAGGAACAGGAATACACGTGTTGATACGGTAGGAGTGTCGATATAAAATCCCCCCAGCAATTCCTCCGAGAAATTAAAAAACCCCTGAAAGTCTTACTAACAGGGGTTTTTCTTTTTTTGTGTTGTGGTGTCAATGGGGGAAAGGTCGAACTTTGACCCAGAAGATTTGCTGAAAATTTTCGAGTTTTTGGATGTAATCGAACCGAATATCTAACCTGATTAATTGTTTGCTCTAGATGGGCCTACCCAAATCGGTAAGGCCCCCGTTTATCATCGACGGCATAAGTGCATAAGTAATGCTAATGCCCATTGTTTTTGGTGGAGAGAGAGGAATCGAACCTCTCAAGCCCAGCATTTGGGAAGCGGGTTTCGCTTTGGTCTGCACTTCGCAAGGCTATCTTGGGGTGGTGATTCATACCAATATCTCCGCTAAGGCCCCACACCAGATTTTTTTGCTAATAGTTTTATATTCTACTTTCATAATTCTTTGTTTTAAATGTTTAATCATTAATTCCAATATTTCATGGAGAATAATACCAAACACCACCCCAAAGACCTTGTGAAGCAGCAGAGCTAAACCTACTTTTGTTCCCCATATCTTGATAAACAAAGATATCAAAATTAAGATTATGGATAACCGCAATATGAGTGAAGCCTACCTTTGAAGTTCTGCAACCGGGAAAGGCGCAAGAAAGGTGAAATTTTGCCCTTTCTAGGCTTTTTTAAGAATGTTAGGAACGACCCGTCATTTTTACCGTTTTGACGGCTAAAACGTCATTCGGGGATTTAAAGAAATGGCCGCCTTTAATGAAAAATAGTGTTGGACACTATACTTGAATCCAATCCGATTTTTTGCCTGAGCCAGTTAAAACAAGTAATTGAATTGCTCTTGTCATGGCAACATACAGTAATGATCTTTCCATTGTATCGAAATCGACCTGTTGAATTCTGTCCCATGTTTCAAAGGATGATGGATGCATTGGAAGGGTTTTGTTGTTTATTCCCGCTAAAAAAACTACCTTAAATTCGAGCCCCTTTGTGTTATGAAATGTAGAAAGGGTCAACCCATTTTGATTTCCGGTACCGGAAGTAATGTCGAAATAAGGAATTTTACTTTGATGTAAATATTTTTTGAGATCGCTCATTGTTGATTTTAAGCGTGTCGCAATACAAATATCCTTATAGGAAAAACTTTGCTCGTTACTCACCAACTCTTCAATCTTGTTTTTCAGGAAGCTAAACTCTTCGTTTTCCGAACCAAATATTTGATACACTGGTTTTTCCCCGTGTGTTAATGAAATATATCCGTTCTTGCGTTCTTCCTCACCGTCAAAATCGTCATAAGTCAGATTAGACACCGTACTTAAAGCTAAACGTTTAATCTCCTCAGTTGTTCGGTAATTTACTTTTAATTGCTTGCTTCGATTTCCTCTTACATTTATTCCGGCTTTTGAAAAATTGATTTTGCGACTATAAATTTTTTGCAACGGATCGCCGACTAAAAACAAATCATTTTCCTTTTCAGAAACCATTGAACGCAATAACCTCAATTCAGGGTTTGAAAAATCTTGTATTTCGTCTGAAATAATAAAAGAAAATGGTTTTTTAGTGGTGTTTTTAAAATGATCGTTCAGTTTGTTTATTATTTCTCCAAATTCAAAATACTTTTCTTTATCTTTAAGTAAAATATATTCCTTAAACACAGACCAAATTTCCAGCCTGTCTTTTCTTCCTAATTTTTGACTTCTTCCAATCCGTGGCACTTTTAAATACTCATCTTCAGAATGAATATTATTTTGAACTACTACATCCGAAAATTCTGCTTTTAAAAAATCCGAATCAAACCTAGATGGTGTAAAGTCCAACACTTCCTCCCATAAATTAAGTTTCAAATCATCATCTGAAAAATCCAATATTTTTGAATTAGAAGGAATCAATCCTAATTCTTTTGATAAATCAACAGCAAGGCCATGTATATTTTGCACTTTGATTTTTGGCGAGGGAACTCCCAATAAATTTAAGGAATCCACTAACGAGTCAATTAAGCTCCTAGTAAAAGTTGTGAAAAGAATAGGTTTTGAAGCAGTTACTTCTTCCAATTCCGAAAGAACTTTTGTCCGGTGTAAGGCACAAACAGTTTTACCAGTACCTGCTAACCCAGTTACTTTAACTGAGCTTTTATAACTTCCGTTTACAATCCTTCGCTGGGAAGGGTGAAGAAATATTCTCCATTTTTGAAAGTCATCATTAAATATATCTTCAATATCCTTATCAGTTATTTCAAAGAAATAACGTTGATTATTAACGGTGGTTTCATCAATAGCTTGCGGATTACTTAATGTAGATTTTCCTTCAGCTATTTCATTTACGATTTCGTCATAAGAAACACCATCTATTAAATAAAATAAATGTTCAAATGCATCCGATGGCAAGTATTTTTCAATCTCTTGAAGTTCATTTAGTGAATAAATATTTCTTACACTTGGTAAAAGCACTTTTGGCACCCCAATCACTTCTAATTGCTCATCAGAATAATCTTTGTATGCACCTAATCCAACAGCTTTAGAAGCAACTTGTGTTTGTTCCAAGTCTTTTTCCTCTACATCATATACTTGGTAAGATTGAGTATTCGTATTCCATTCAAATATCTTATTCTTAGCCCAATTCATCGCGTCATCATGGTGATCCGCCCATAATAAATGAAAAACATCATCTTTAGGCGATACATGAATGATTGCCCTATATGTTTGATCAATTCTTGCTGTTCTTAATTGCGGGTCTTTAAAAGTGTTTATTTTCTCGAAATTTATTGCACTTGATTTTGGGTTCTTTTTGAACTTGTCCATGAATTCCATCGTCTTTTTTTGAATACCTTTCGGTAAACGAATAAAAGAATCCATGAATTTATCGTATATAAATAGTTTCATGTTACAAATCGTTTAAATTTAAATTATCAATTGTCTTTTCTACATACCCATACTTTTGAAATACTTCTCGGCTATTCTCATCAAAAGGGTCTATAAATATTTTTTTATGATGAAAGCCTATAGTCGCTTCAGCAATTATAGCACCATACTCATCTTCCAAATAAAATGAACAATCTCTATTAAAATCGACACCTTTTTTTAATAATTCGCTTATTAAATTATGGTATTCGTTTCCGAAATTTTCAAATATTTCATCTACACTTTCTTTCAGCTCTGGAGCTTCAGAATGATCCAGCGACTCAATTTCTAGAGCGATTTCGTTCCAGAAAAATTGATACAGATTAAAAAGGTTCCAAAAATTCTCCCATGATCTTTTATCCCAGCCTTCATGATTATGGCTAACAATTATCCTTGACAACACTGATAAGGAATTTAACTGCACAAATAGCCTTGTATCAATATTTTCGGTTAAAGGCAAGTCATCTAGCATACAGTAAGAATCTCCCGCTTTATGAGTAGGGATACCATCGAAATTTACGGTCGGAGAATCCAATATTGATTTTACTTGATCGCTTAAAAAGGAATGAGATAGAAATCCCAATTGAAGAGGAAATAAAATTTGTTTACAAAGGTCACCGTTTCTTACTTCAGCTTTATGAATATTTTCAAGAAAGTACAACAATCGATCCAGGTTATTTTTTCTGGTTTTAAATTCACTATCAAATGATTTATAAACAGGAGCGGGGGCTATTTTAGAGTAGTTATTATTATAGGTTACAATTTTTTTATGCAATTCATCTGATTCATTTCCCGCTAGAGTTATTTGATTTTCAAAACGTGTTAAATCGTCCCAAGTCAAAGACCATTGCTTAATTGTACCTGATTCAATTATTCCTATTCGCTTTTTAATATCGCCAAAGAATCGATTATTCTCTTTAGATGCATGGAATTGATACCCATCTAAATAGATCGCAATAGAAGGTATTTGATTTAATTCGTTGTCCGAAATAGGTTCCCCATTAATTTTTACTTCCGTGCAAATAATAAGATGATCACATCTTGTGTAATATTTTACCCCATTACTTTCTCCAAGGGAAATTTGTGGGCGAATAAGATAATGCAATTCCGTATTTGCTCGCTTGATTTGAAGACTATAAACATTTATTCCGTCCTCAGTTTTCGTCTCAAAATTCCAACCTAACAATTGTTGATCTTCTTTGCCGAAATATGATTTTAGAGCACGTATAAATCGCTCTTCTAATTCAGACTCTTCAATTTTACCGGAATTTGTAACGTCATTTAATCCATCCTGCAAATAATCCCATTTATCGGATGAAACATAAATTTTATGAAATAGCTCTTCGGCACGTTGCCTGCTCAATTCCTCTCTTTCAAATTGATTTCCGTAGGTGTAAATGCATCTATAGCACCCATCTTTACCGTTGTACTGGCACGTACAATCC
>CAZMHW010000004.1:0-9156 GCA_964566105.1 uncultured Akkermansia sp. | reverse complement strand
TATTAATCGTTGTTTATTTTCTTCTGCGGCAATTTTAAACAAATTTTCAATATATCACTTGCAACCCGTAATGGTTTCGTATAACACTAAGAATCGATCATTTCTTGAGGTTTGTTTATTTAACTCTTTGTATTGGCAAATTTCTATGTGTTGTGGATTACCTTTGTAATAGTGCTTTAATCCGAGTTCAATGCCCGATTTAAACATAGCAACAAGACTTTCCGATTCAAATTCCTGAACGGGTAAAAGGATTTTGATAGCTTCCGTTTTTAACTGACGGTACAGATAGACTTCTTCAAATACAGCATCAGCAACAGAATTATATGTAGTGTCACGCTTTTTACACCATACATAGTGCCGCTCTTTTAATTTACCGTTAGGAAAATTATTAAAAGGATCACTTGAAGACTTTCCGCAGTGTTTACAGGTAATATAGCCGGATATATTTACCTCTGTATCATTGATTTTAATAGGCCGGTTAACCGAATATTCTGAAAGACCGTAATTAATTTCATATACGTCAACCTCTTTAATATATTCGATTCCAAAAGGTATTTTAACCATCGCCCACGCGCCCTGGGTTGAGCTTTGAGTAAAATTAAAATGCTGGGTTGTTTTTGAGATCTTTTCTTCTCTTTGTTCGCTGGCATCGTCAAGTGTGGATGTAGCTTCATCGTTAAAAGATTTAACGGCTTTTAGTTTGACAAACTTATGCTTGTTGTTAACTGAGCCCCAAGAGAAATCAGCGCACTTAGGACAAGCCCCTTGTTGCCCACTATCACCCTCAATGTGGTCGCATTTGGAACAAAAACGATAATCTAAAGCCTCTTCTTTCCAGCTAATGACATTTAAACCCGTTACTTTTAGTTTGTATCCTTGTGTATAGAATAAATTATCCGGAACTAATTCTCTTAATGCAGATTTAGCCGGACGAACCAATTCTATTGATTTCGGTGTATAAGTTGAATCTCCCACTCCCGTCAAATTCCTGTTTCTTACTTGGGCATTAAGCACAACCCCTGTTTCCGGAAAGGCATAATTAGGAAGCAAACCAACATTGGTAAGGTGCTCTAATACGGAGCGCTTTAAAATATTGTGGATCGTTCCACCAATGTTTTTAAATTCCCTTAAAAGTTGCTCTTTAACTTCATCTGTTTCTCCTAATTTATTTTCCTCAATATACTTTTGAATATATTTCTGCTTTTCTCTGAGTTGTTTTACCTCTTCTTTTAATTGTGAGAATTCGATTTTAAAATTCAGATAAAATGATTCGCTTCGCAGTAACGATTTCAATTCTTCTAAAATAGGCAAGCTTACATGCTCCAATAAATGAGAAGTAAATCTCTCGAACAATACACTCTCACTAGTTTTAATAAATGTAATAATTCGATTAAAAAACAATGTAGGGTCTTGTGGGTCTATAAACTCAATATGAAACGGTCTTATTCTAAAATTAACGGGTATTGCATTTTTTGTATGATCGCTTTTTGTCCATTCATCAATCGAAAAAGCCAAAAAGTGGCGTTTTAATATTTCTTTCGCTTCTAAATAACATCCCGGTGAATTTACTTCACCTTGCATCATTTCCTTCGGTTCCTGAAAATAGTATTGGTCGTGCGAATCGTTTGTTGCAAAATTCACAATAAGTGCAGAACCTGAAGCGCGACCAGCGCGCCCAACTCTTTGAATAAAGTTTGAGGGTAACGGAGGAATGGAATTGTTAAATGTGGTATTAAGATCACCAATATTGATACCCATTTCTAAAGTTGATGTTGCAACTAATGCATTGAGAGAATTAAAAAATGGTCTTTGTTTAAACGCATATTCTTTCCTTTCTCTATCAGAACGCTCTAATAATCCTGTATGCTCAGTTGCATATATTCTTGGAGATCGTTGTCTATTGTAAACTTGCTTATAATAATTTTCGGTGTCAGTTTTTACTGTTAATTCGTAATGACCAATACATCGGAAACTTAAACAGGAAGCGCCTTCCAAGTTTTCACTGTCTGCAATATGAAGTTCATTTTTACATTGACTGCAAGAGTATGTTTCTACATTAGAACTTAGATATAACTTTTCAGCCTTTAAAGAGAAGTTTCTTATTCCTTCAGCATTCTTAGCGTCAAGTAATCCTATTTCATCTGAAGCTAATGTTGTTAACAGTTTAGAGTAAAATTCATTTACCAAACCGTCAGCATTTGAAGCTAGTGGGAAAGATTTTCGGAAGTAAACATGAAACCAATTAGTACTAGGGCTGCTCTTGGCTGTTAAATCAAATACACCGAATGTATTAACCTGATCTGTAATAAACTTAGGTAGCCTCGTTTTTTTCCCAAAATTCTGAATTAAAAAATATTTTTTATTTGTGTACCCGGTAATAAGATAGTAGCTGCTTTTTTCAGTTCTGAATTTATTCAAATACGGATGGTCAATTCCTCCTCTTGTTCTTAACCGATGTAAAAATGCATTAAGGAAAACTGTAAACTCATTTTTGGTAATGGTATTTAAACTATTTATATCTAACCAATCTTTAATTTTAGCATACGACTTTTCTAAATCTTCCTTTTTAAAGAAAGTACCGGATGAGCCTGTTTTTTCTAAAGTTCTACCAATAATAGCATTGTAACCTAACTCCGTTGAAATTTCCCAATCCATACGCCTACTAAACTCCTCTATAAATTCAGGAATAAATTTTTCAGGTGCTTTTTTATAATTTACAATTTTAACGTCGCCCTGATGGTCGGCAGGAAAAAATTTATATAAATATGCCTCTATTGGTTTTTTGCCTGTTTCATCAGCGTTTTTTAACCAATACTCTTTAAATAATTTTTGGTATTCACTTAATGAAATTTCAGTGTTAATTTCATTAATTACTCTTTGCATTGCGGCTCTAAAAGTAAATTTATAATTTCTCGCCTCAATAAACCCGGCTTGATGAGCTGCATCCTGAACACCATTTGTAAACGCCAGAACTTTTCTATCCTTTTCAAGTGTTTTGTCTAATTCGCTTGAAATTACCTGACTGATTGATATACTGCTTAATGTTGCTGTTTTTGTACCAATAATTGCAATGGTGTTTCTACTATTGCAAACTGGACAAACGTGATCGGCTTTAGTACCGATAACTTTTCTGTATGAAATTATTTTAAAACGGTTCTTTTTTTGCTCATGAAATAACCCCAGTGTATTAACATCCACATAATTATCGAGCGTATCGCTTGGAGTATACTCGTCAATTTTTAAATTCTCATCTGTAAAAGAGTTGGTGAAATATAAGTTTTTATGATTGCTAAAGTACTTTTGGTAGGTGTCGTTAATATCGTCCTCTATATTATTTCTGTTGTCATGTTTTACTGTTGCCCACCCACTTGTACCGCATTCGCGGCAGAAGTATGGGGGTAATGCTTTTACTTTTTCTTCTGTAGAAACAGAATCTTTCCATGAGAAAAGCGGTGTCTCTTGAAATAAACGCAAAATACCGGATAACTCTCTTATCCAAAGTTGCACCTGAACATATAGTAGAGGAAATTTTTTTGCTCCTTCTAAAACTTTTGCTTCTGAAATAAGAGTAAGAATTGAACGTACTAGCGTTTCTTTCGGTGAGTACTGATGTTCATCCGACCAATCGGCTAGATTTTTAAATTCATTATTTGCACGTCCGAGTTCAATGGTTATTTCTTCGAACCCGATGACTCCTTTGTTACAAATTTTTAAAAGATCTCGTACAATTTTGTATTGTTTCAAATGATCACCAAGCTGATGGCTCTCTATTTTTGGGTTTAAGCCCCACAGCACTAATTGTTTTTGAATATAAGTTTGGTATGAATCAGTTCCTTTTATTCTACTTTCAGAAATTAAAAAATCCGTTGGAATAAAATTTTTCTCAGCAACATCTCCGAAAAACTCCTCTGCATCTATTCTTGTTTCGCCAATAATGCTTGTTTCATTAAAGTCTTCACCAAAAACTTTTGTAGCATAATCAGCTAGTAGTTTTGGTGCTTCATCTCCCGAACCTATGGTTGCAGAAGTACCTACAGGACATAAATATCCTTTGGGTAAATTTAATTTTAGTTTTAAACGTCTAATCAAATTGGCTACATCAGTTCCCTGAGCACCATCGTATGTATGAAGTTCATCTAAAACAAGAAATTTTAATAAAGTAGCATGCTCAAAATTATATTGCCATAATTCGTGAAACTTACTCCTCATTAAAGCATAATCCAGCATCTTAAAATTAGTGAGTAATATATCAGGAGGGTTTGATAAAATAGTATCTCGTTCCTCAATAATATTTTTCTCGCCCATATCTTTGGGATACTTCTTTTTCCCTTGTCCTTCGCCAATAAACAAACCTGCGGTTACTTTTCCTCTGGTTCGTTCGTCAGCATAAATAGCTTCGGCAATACGTTGAGCTTGATCGGTTGCTAATGCATTCATTGGGTATAAAATGATTGCTTTTATTCCTTTTTGCCCCTTGTTTTTAAAGCAATAATCTAATAATGGATACAAGAAAGCCTCTGTTTTACCTGATGCTGTGCCCGTTGTTAAAATTGTCGGTAATGGATTATTTCCATTTTCCGTACTTAATCTTTCAAATACAACTGCTTGGTGAGTGAACGGTCTGAAAATGGGTTTAATTGCCAAAGGCAATTCATCTAAGCTGCCTTCAAATTTTTTATATGGAAGTTTTAAGGATACATATGGGCCTTTGAACATTCCATCCATTGAGTTGTCAATCAGGTCTAAAAATGCTCGTTGCACAGCTTTATCCTGAAAGCTATAGGTTGCTTTTAAATACTCGATTATCGAGACCTTAACTTCGTATGCCTGTTGTAGTGCTAACATTTATCCTATTTTATTTTCCAATTTAATTGTCATCTTGTTTATCACTTCTTTGATTTCTAATTTCTATAGGTTCTCCACCTGTTCTTCCAGCATCTTTTCTACCCACTTTTCTACCAACTCCTTTACCATATAAAATGATAACTATTTGATATTCAACATTTTATAATTTAGTTTTCTACCAACCCATCTACCAACCCTATTCGGCAGCTGGGTAGATAAAATTGATTTTCCATTTACCCCCTTTGTTCGGGCCTATTCTTTCAATAATCTTTAGTTCTTTCAAAAAACTTAAATGGTTATCAATTGCAGTATCACTTATTGCAAGTGCATTTGCAAGCTGACTTATGCTAATAGTTGGTTGATTATTTATAACGTGTAAAATTGCCAATCGTTGAGCATTAAGTTTTGCGCTCCATAACTTCTTCCATTCCTCAAAGTTGAACTGCCTTCTAAGTACAATGGTAAACATTCCGTCAATTCTATATTCCGGAGAAGCAAGTCCCTTGCCCTGCATTAATTCTTCCATACGTGGAATTCCGGAGCCGATTTTTTCTACCAAGTGCATCCGGTCGAAAAGTCCGAAAATTAATGGATTGCGAGATAAACTTCTTTTTCCGAACTCATGACTAATGGCAGAAAGTAATCCACCTGGATTGGAAATTTCAATGCGATCATCAAATACTTCTATTGTTGTTACTGCACCTTTCTCGTAATAGTCGCGATGAGAAAGCGAATTAATTATGGCTTCTTTAAAAACTGTTTCGGGTATTTCCCAGTTTTCTTTTCGCGCACCTGAACCTTGCCCTTCAATATCATACGAAACATCTATTTTACCACGCAACCATTCAATAGCTTGCGTGTATTGATGATAAAGTGGACCGCCAAATTTTTTATCATCTGAAATAAAGCGTTTATCCGTGCCTTTAAAAGCTACACAACGTATAATTGCCTGCTCATAAATTATTTCTGGCTGCTTTGCAAAGAATAAAACAGCACCACTTTTAAACAATCCATCTTCAGTATAAAGTTGTAAGTTTTTTAAAATTTGCTCGTTGCTAATAGAAGTGTGGAAAACCGAATCCGTGCGGAACGCATTAAAATTATCGTTATCTATTTGGGATGTTGCATCGAACTCTTTGCAGGGAGATTCGTCAAAATAGATTTTATCAGACTGCTGAAAGAAATCCCGCATTTCTTCTGCTGTTGTCAGTTTTTGAGTATTCGGGCCAACTCTCACATAAATAGCTCCTGAAAATATATAGGGTTTATTTTTACCGGAAGGAACATTAAGCACACCTACATCAAGTCCATCAACATTAACAATTTCGAGGGTGCAATTCAATTTCGGATTGATTTCGCTAATATTGTTTTGTATGGAGGATCGTTTAGCATTATCAATACTAACACCCTTTATCACATTAGCATCGTCTACACCAATCAGAAGAACTCCACCGGCAGCATTTGCAAATGCGCAAACTTCTTCGGTAAGATCGCGGACTTTTGAGGGCACACTAACTTTAAACTCTGCCTGGTAACCTTCCCCTAGGGCTATAAGTGACTTTATTTGTTCTGCTGTCATTTTGGTATTTGTGCTTCAATTTGATCAATAATCTGTTTTACTTCATCTTCAACATCCTCTTTCATGATTTTTTCCTGTCTCGTGAAATATTTCTTTGCTTCCAAATGTTTTGTGATGCTTATTTCTTGAGAAATTTCAATAATGCTATCTTTTACATCCTCAATCATATCTTTAATAAACCTATCGTCACTATAACTTGAAAGGATGCCTTGTAAAATTTTTTGTTCAGCCTCAGTTGACATTAAATCCCGAATGGAGTCAAAGTACCTATCTAATTTTTCAAGATGCCCAATCCGCTTTGATTGGCCGGCTAGTCTATATGCTAAAAAAGGATTAATATATGCAACTTCTTTCACAGCTGCTTCATAGTGCTCACTTAGCTTTTTTATATCTTCTTCGTCGTTTAAATTATTGAGCTTTTCTTTAATCATTGATATAATACCTTGTTCAACTTGCGCTCTATCTGCCGCCGGAATGGTGCCGAAGCGCTTCTCCATCTGCGTTAAATAAATCTGGATAAAGCCCGTAAAATCCAGACGGCTCACAAAAAAATAAAGTTCTAATAAATGAAATAGTAAATGATTTAATTTTGCTTTTTCCTCGCGTTTAAATTTGCGCCATGTAAAAAATTGGTTCCAAAACAAACCAAACAGAATGCCGCATATAGCGATAAACCCTGTTATCAACTGTGTACCGTATTTGGAAATAAAATCAGTCATTTTCTTTTATCTTGTACGATTATTTTTCTTTGCTAACAATTTCTTTTAATTCTTCAATCGACAATAAAGCGATTCCCCGATGTAACATCCGGTGACAGTTAGCGCATACCGGTCGTAAATCTTCTATCTTTGTTTTTCTTTTACCTTTTGCAATCGGGTATAGATGATGTATTTCTATAAAACCATCACCGTGCGAGCCATACATTTTACCGAAATCAAAATTGCATACAGAACATTTTGTACCATACTTATTTTTAGCGAGATCAATAATTCGCTTATCTCTTGTTGTAATCTCTTTGACTATCTCAGTTCTAAAGCCTTCGTCAAAGCTTTGCTGAGTTTTATCTTTAGTGTTTAATTGAACTTGCAGTTTTTTATCCAATAAAGATTGATGAATCAGTAACTCAAAACGTTTACTGGATTTTTGATCTTTTTTAAATTTCGTTTCAATATCAAAACAATCTACTTGTTTAGTCCAATTTAAAAATGACTTTATAACCAGAGTCTTAAAATTACCATCAGGAAACGTTAACGCATTTATAAATCCCGTAGAATACAACCATTTTTTAGCTGTACCACCGTTGTAATGATAGGTATCATTTATCCCTGCGCTTTTACCAAACGTCCATTGCTTCATATTAGGAGTGCAGATATAATTTTTAGCAGATGAAATTTCTTTTTTCCATTCATCACCATGCTGAATTATAAATTCACTTCTGTTTTTTATGGTTTTATATATTTTTTCGGTAGATGTCATTTTTAATTCTCTTTAAACTTCTCCTCAAAATGTACCCAAGCACGTTTATAATCTTCTACGCGATCACATTTGGTAAATGGCGCGTAATACGTTATTTGTTTGCCTTTGTATAACTCACTTTTTACAATGGTATGTGTTACATCATCTCCTGCTTTATTATCCTTCACTCTTTCCCAATCTGCTCTATCTAAACCAACGCCAACCAAACCCTTACTGCAAGTAAACACAATGTTTCCTTTTGTATCGTACCAGGTATCATCTTCGTTTTGTTGTAATACAGGAAACTGCACATTGTATATTAAAACTAACTCTTCTAAACTTAGCCCTAATGCCATAGCAACAATTACATCAATTTCCACCAAAGCTTGTCTGCGTTCAAAATAATTTCGCAATGGGGTATTCCAATTCCATTCAGGTGTCAGGGTTTCAAATGGCTTTAATCTGCTATCTGTAATACTCCAAGTGTCGTGAGTAAATTCATTATCAAAATTCTCCTCCCACAAATTTTTATAATGATTATTAAGGCTGTTGAGTAAAAGAGTTCTTGAGTATAGTGCAGTTTTATATTTAGAGTCTATTCCTAAAGGGAAAGCGGTAATTCTGCTATCACTTAAATTAGACGCGCCTACAGTTTTAATGAAAAAGTCAAGTATCAATGAAGAGCAAAGACCTTGAAATTCAACTAAAGAAGAAGAGTTTTTAAATATAATTGAGATTACTCCATGAATATGACTTGAATTTTTTGGCAGGATCGCGGATGTTAGTGTTCTTTCGCCTGCCTGACTGAGCATTTTTCGGAAACCAACTTTATAATACTCTACCCATCTATCGTAGGTAATATTTCCATCATCATCTTTTCCTGTTTCAAATCCTTTAATTAAATCCGGAAATTGAATTAAGTAGTCATCACCGGGTTTATAATTTGAACGTGCAGTAAAATTTTCATCTATTTTGGTGAAATCTATAATATCATAATCTGCTTTTTCTATACATTTTTCCCTTGGTGTTTTATATAATGGATTTGAAACAAAAAAATGAGGCCCACTATATATCATCTCATATTTGCTATAATCAGGAAAACTGGTATTTCTGGCAATAGTACCAGCATTAACATCATTTGTTTCATCCCAACAAACAGTAATTTTTGTATCATAATCTTTTACACTAGACTTAAAACCATTAAACTTTTCCAAAGCTTTAATAATAGATTCCGAATGGATTGATACCAATTTTGCTCCATCACCATCTGTTTTGTT
>CAZMHW010000003.1:0-35712 GCA_964566105.1 uncultured Akkermansia sp. | reverse complement strand
GAGTTTGCCTACTACGGCCTGTTGATGTTCTATCTCCGCGGAGTACTGCTGGTGTAATTTTTCGAAGATCACTTCCGGTGCGTTCACTTCTTCACTGAGTTTAATAAGGGCGACGAGTTTTTTCGGAAAAATGCTGTGCCTGGCCAGGCTTTCATTTAAAAGTTTTCCTTCTTTTACCACTTCGTTCTTTACACTTTCCAGCGCGAATTCCATAGGATAATATTCTATCATATTTTTCACAAGGTCTAGTGCTTCGTTAATCATCACCTTTGCTCCTGAGAGCAGTTTCATGCTCTGGCAAAATCGTGCCAGGTAAATTTTTTGAATGAGTTTATTGATCACAGGTATTTTTAAAAAGAAGGCTGATGTGTATTTGCGATACCATTCTTTTTTGTTTTGGGTTTTGTGCACTAACACCAGAATTCCGATGAGCGAGAAGAGTGTGTAAAAAATGGCCGAACTTTTGTGACTGAGCCGGATCAGAAACTGGGTGATCTCAGGAAGCTCTCCTCCGGTCTGCGTAAAAATATCACTGAAAATGGGAACCACAAAGGAGAGCATAAAATATACGATCAGAATGGCCATGCTGATAACCACCACCGGGTAAGTCATCACACCGATTATTTGTCTTCTTAATTTAATGCTTGATAAATAAAACAAACCGAGCTCCTTCAGCACATCCGCTAATTTGCCGGTTTCTTCCCCAATCTTAATACTTTGCGCTTCGTATTTGCTAAAAACTTTTTCATGTTTTGAAACTGCTTCATAAATCCGCATCCCGCTGATGATGTCGTTCTTTATTTGTTCCAGAAGTAATTTGTGTTTTTTGTTGGGGATGTCTTCCTCAATGATCTCGAAAGCTGTTTTAATATCGACACCGGTGGAGAGTAATAAGCCTAATTCCGAATAAAATCCTTCCTTTTCTTTAGCTCCGAATTTCTTTTCAAAAAATGAAATTTCGGTATTCAAAAGGCCTGATAAGCCCTCTGCATCCAAGGTTTTTGAAGGCGTTTTCTGAAAAACGTGTTGTTCTGTATATTTTGAAAGGTCTATTCCTGACATTTAAGGGTTTTGTTCGAGTTTTAATTTAAGTGCGGCAGAATGTTGTTTAATGAATGAAAAAATAAATTTCTGTTTACTGTAGTCCGTTTCAAATTGTAATTCCGTTAATAGTTTATTTGCCCACAGGGGATTTTGCAGGACTTCGTATTTTTTTTTCAGATTTTTTACTTCTATGTGAAAGGTGTCGCAGGTTTCCCGATGTTTTAAAAGAATTAGTTTTTCTTTGATTTCAAGCCAACTGTCTACAGTATCTCTGCTGATCCTGAAATAGTTTTCTTTTTCTTCCGTCACGCGTTCGGCTTTCATGGATTCAAAATCCAGACGTTTTTTAAGATCGCTCCATTCGTTTAAAAATTTATTGGAGTTTTTGTAGGCGCTGAATAATTTTTGCACGTAGGTAAGGGTGGAGTAGGAGAGTGTAATGGAAATAGAGGTCAGGATGAGCACCACCAGCAGTTCGGCGATGGTAAATCCTTTTAGATGCATTCTATTTCTTTTTATGTTCATTTATTAGTTCCCTTTATACACAAGTGTTTCAAGTTCATGCAGCTTCTTTTTAGAGTTATCAAACACAATGATTCTTAGATTTAAACAATCCGGAAAGGATTCTGAAGTAGCGAGCGACTTTTTTACGGAGAATTCTTCTGCCTTATAGGTTTCATCCTGGAAACTTCTCTTTTCCAGTGTTTCTTTCATATAGTACTCGGCCAGTTCCACTGCTTTTATTTTAAAAAAGGGAAGCGAGCTTTTCTGAATGTTCAGATAAATCACTACGGCAAGACTGGCGCAAAAACTGGTTATGGCGAGTGCAATGAGTACTTCCACGATGGAACTGCCTTTTAAAACGCTATGTTTCTTTTTTTTCATTAATTTAAATTCGCACAACAAAGTAATTTGTCCCGTTGATCAAAAAGCAAAGGCACTGCCATTAAACTGCCGTATTTTTTTGGATTGATCTCACAACTGAGTATATGATTTTCGTAAACCGCTGAAGGTGTTTTTAAAAGGAGTTTGTTGGCGATGGTACTTGCGTTGAGCTGACCTTCCAGGTGAACGTAATCACTGGAATAGATCAGACCATTTATTTCTGAGCCGGCATGTAACTTAATAAAAACTTTTTGGCTGTTCTCTGACCTGCTTGTTTCGTTAACCGCCAAAACACCTCCTGAAAATTTACAGTCTTTATTAAATTGAATGGAGTTAAATGTAGTACCTGAGCTTTGATCCGGCAGAAGCACAAAAGAGGAGGGGTATTGAAATTCACAGTTGCTTTCCATGCTGATGCTATCGCTGGCAATCACGTGCACCTGTCCTTTGAAGCCTTGTTTAAACCTGGCTTTTTTACAAATGATCAAAATGTTCTCAAAGTGACAGGAGCTATCAATGTCTACTGCCCCACAAATAAGTTTGATGTTATTTTTAAGGCGCAGCTGACTGAGTTGAGTGGTGTTAAGCTGACAGACCAGTGTTTTTTTTTCGAAAGCCTGATTATAGACTGGGGGTGCATACGAAACCAACGAATCCAGGTATACGTTTAAGCCTTCCTGCTCCTCTTTCAGGGCTTTTACGAGCTTTGGATCGAGTTGGGGAATTTGATTGGGAGACGCTTTTAAAAACGTTCCGTTGTTGCTTGAGCTCTGGTAACTTTGCCCTTCAATGTACGCGGGTTTAATGCCCGCACGGGGTAGATAACAATTGGACTGAAAGCGAATACTGCCACTCAAACCAACCGGTCTGCTGTTATCGGAAACCATAAGACCTGTGTCGGCACTCATATACGTGCCAAACAATCCCGACTGGGAAAGGGAGTGGTGTCTGTTTTTACTTTGTGCGCAGATAATGAGATACGCACCCCAGTTTATTTTTTTTACTTTAATCGAATCGTCGTTCAACTGGTTTTTGATCCAGGTATTGTTTTGTTCCTGACTAAAATAAGCGGACTGTGCTAATTGAAACGCGCTTTTAAGATTAAAATAGAGCTGCGAGTCCTGTGCCAGAACGGTTACGGTGCGTTGATTGTAATTGCCAAGGAGGATAAATAAACTCAGGGTGATGCCAATGAGAATGCTTACCAGGATGGAGATGTACAATGCCCCTCCTTTCACATACAGCCCTGTTCCTTTTTTTGCAGGGGAGTGTAAGGCCCAACTGAATTTACGGACTACAACATGTAAAAGAGTTATACCATTTGTTTTTGGCATGTTAAACAATTAAGAGTTGATCACTTTTCTTTTTTCGGGATCTTTGGGTTTTTCCTCTTTTTCTTTTTTTGTTTTCTTTTTAAAAATGTTTTTCAGAAAGGGCTTTTTGTTTTCAGAGTTTTGTTGCTCGGGTTTAACTTCCGGCGCCTTTTCGGTTTTCGGTTTTTTAACTTTTTTTTCCTTAGGTTTCCGGGCTTTTATTTTTTCGGGAATTTCATCTCCGTGTTTATAACGCTTTTTATCAATAACCTTACCATTGGCGTTATAGGTGTAAAAATTGCCATTGAGTTTGTCGTCCTTAAACCGGCTCTGCGCCATCAGTTGACCATAATCGTTGTAGAGGTAATATTTACCGTTCTTTACGCCGTTTTTCCAATTAATCACTTCGCGGAGTTTGCCATCGGGGTACCAGTATTTCCATTCCTTGTGTTTTAAACCGTACCTGATCTCACCTTTCTCTTTCAACTGATTATTCAGGTAAAAAGCCCTGTAAGTACCATGAATTAATTTACCGTCAAAACCACCCTTGGTTTCCATAATTTTCTGGGAAGCATACCAGAGGTACATACGCTCGTTGTTTACACTAATGTTCTTCGGTTGGCTGAGCATCTGGGTTTTAACCGTGTAGTCTTCGTAATTAACGGTGATGTTGAACTGTTTCAGTTTAGACGGTTCAATGCCGGTTTGCGCACGAATCTGGCTGCCGGTTGATCCCAGCAAAAAGTATACAAGAACTAACGGAATTAAAATTGACTTTTTCATTGTTACGTGGGTTGGCAGCCTTATCGCCTCTTTTCAAATTTAACCTATTCCACCAAAAGAATCTACTGGGTAAACACATAGTAAACTACTGGGTGAATACATAGTGGGTTTTACGGTAAAAAGAAAAATATCAGCTAGATTTGTAACATGTTTTTTGAGTCACACAAGCCTTTGTCTGTCCTTAGTCCTTATGTAAAAGGAGTCCGCATTATTGAGAGTGGGGAGGGTTGGGAAAATTCCTTGTTGCCAGATACGGCACTGACTATGGCCTATGTCTTTAAAGGCAAGGTAAACCAGGTAGAAAATAACAAGGCATTTGACTTGCCGGGGGCTATCGTTTCCGGCTTACGTCCTTCTCCCCGTTACGTGAGCTATCAGAAACAGACATCAAACATGGTAGTGCAGTTTAACGAAGCTGGTGTTTCAGCTTTCACCCGGGAGCCCCTGCATTATTTATTTGAGCAAACACTGCCGCTTGATCAGATTTTTGATCGTTATGAAATAGAACGCATGGGCGAAAAACTGTCTTCGGCCGTTTCGCATAAAGAACGCGTGGATTTAGTCAATGATTTTCTCTTGAAATCTTTAAAATACCCCGAACAGGATGCTCTGGTGCAAGCCGCGATTCAAAAAATAAAAGCTGCTCAGGGAAATGTGAGCATCAAAGAGCTGAGTAAAGATCTTTACATCAGTCAGGATGCTTTTGAAAAACGCTTTCGTAAATGTGTGGGTACGGGTCCCAAACGTTTTGCTTCTTTGGTACGCATGAAAGCAGTGCTGGTTAAACTAAAAAAGAATCCCGTCTTTTTGGATACTGCTTACGAAGCTGGCTATTACGACCAGGCCCATTTTAATAGGGAATTCAAAGTATTTACCGGACAAAGTCCGACGGAGTATCTGAAAAAATTCCCCCTACGCTAAATCACTGATTTTTTACAAGCCTTTCTTTTTTACCTGGACTAATTTTGTCGCATCAAATTTTTACAGATGTACACAAAAAGAAAACTTGTCCTCTTGGCCTTTCTGTTACAAGGCTTTTGGATGTATTCACAAAACAGTTTAACCAAAAATCAAAACACCATGAAAGAATTTATCTTAATTGTCAGGGTACCCGAAGTATACAGTAAGGATGACGCCACAGCCGTTCGGCCTCAATGGAATGCACTTACCGACCAATGGAAAGCGGAGGGCATTTTTGTTACCAGTTATATTTTTCCTAACCCGGGCTACGTGGTGTTGGATGCCCAAAAAAACAGCAAAAAAGAATACGTAACAACCAGCGGCGGTTTAAAGGAAGTCAGCAACATCATCGTACATGCCATGGACCTGGAACAGGCCTTAAATCTGGCAAAACGTTGTCCGGTCTTAGAACAAGATGGTTCGGTGGAGGTAAGGGAATTGCAGGCGAGGCCGGTGGTGGTTGAGAAATAACGAGTAGGTATTTGATTGGGTTTGCAAAAGCACAGGTATTAATTTATTCAAATAAATATTATCTTTATGTCGAATTTTAAAGCACTTTTTCTACAACCCAATTTAATATTACATCAGGATGAAAAAACTATTCTTAATCGGATTAATTTCCTTTTTTAAAACACCACTTTCTTCGCAGAACCTACAATGGGCGAGGAGTGTGGGTGGGGTTTCGGTGGATGTTGGTAACTCCATCACTACTGATAATTCCGGAAATGTATACACCATCGGAGCCTTTCAGGATGTTGTGGATTTTGACCCGGGCCAGGGAGTTTTTAACTTAACTTCCGCTGGAGGAAGCGATGTTTTTATTTTGAAACAAGACTCGCTCGGTAACCTAATTTGGGCAAAGCAAATAGAGGCCATTGGTTATTCAGATGCCGGCAGATCGATTAAGGTAGATAATTCCGGAAATGTTTTTATAACAGGTTATGTGAATTTAAGTGCGGATTTTGATCCGGGTCCAGGAACTTATACGTTGCAAGGAAGTGCCGCATTGGATATTTTTGTCTCCAAACTTGACGCTGCTGGTAATTTTGTTTGGGCCAACCGGATTGGAGGGACTGGTAACGATCAGGGTGAAGCAATTGCTTTGGACCCACTGGGAAATGTTTATGTTGCTGGAGTATATAACAGTAATTCTGTGGATTTTGATCCGGGTGCAGGCACTTATACTCTCAATTCAAACGGCGGTTTCGATTTTTTTGTATCTAAATTCAATCCGTCAGGCAATTTTATCTGGGCGAAAAGAATGGGAAGTGCTACGAACGAGCTTATTACCGGTATGTCGGTGGATGCTTCTGGTAATGTATATACCACAGGCACTTTTTCAAACACAATAGATTTTGATCCCGGAGTGGGGACCTATACACTAAATCCGGTAGGCTCTAATGACTGTTTTGTTTCAAAATTAGATTCTTCAGGTAATTTTGTTTGGGCCATAGCTCAGGGTGGAACCGGAGCCGATGGTTCTCGAGGATTAACTCTGGATGCAAACGCAAATGTATACACAACTGGCAACTATGCAGGCACGGCAGATTTTGACCCGGGTGCAGGAACTTATACTTTGACCGGCGGAGGTTTCTTTATTTCTAAATTAAATGCCCAGGGAAATTTTGTTTGGGTGAAATCTATTAACTCCACCGGACAGGCCAATTCGATTGCCCTTGACAACTCAGGAAACATTTATTCCACCGGTTATTATTCTGTGTTGACAGATTTCGACCCGAGTTCAGGAACCTACACGCTGGGGATTTCAAGCGGGCTTAACAGTGGAAATGCCTACATTTTAAAGTTAGATCCAAATGGTGACTTTGTGTGGGCAGAAGCAATGCATACACGCGTCGGAGGTATAGTTCCCGGGTCTATCTGCACAGACAATCACAGCGCTGTTTACAGTACGGGGTATTACACCGGAATCTGTGATTTTGATCCCGATCTCAATCAAAGTGATAGTCTGGCTCCTGTTGGGTCACTGGATATGTATCTTATTAAATTAGGCCCACAACTTATTACGGGTATCTCAGAAAATAGAAGTAAAAATCAATTGACACTGCTTGTGTATCCTAACCCGAATGCAGGCGAGTTTACCTTACGTGCAAATACCGATATGCAATTTACCCTGGTTAATAACCTGGGTCAACTGGTGTCAGAGACCTCTGTCCGTAGGGAAGAAGACACATTGATGAATGTGACAAATTTACCTGCGGGAATTTATTTTTTGATAGGACAGGGAGAATCTGGTTCGGTTACAAAAAAGGTAATTATAACGAAATAGATTGTTAAAATGAACTTTTATCTTGACTCAGGAAATGGATGGTACAACAATGGAGTACATTCAGAATCTAATAAGTACATCGGTTGTTAATAGAATCTATAGGTATACTTTCACGCTCAATTTTTAAGTATTTTAAATCTGAATTTTAGGAGATTGAAGCATCTATTTTTTATCCTGAATTTTAAAGTCGCTATCAGCGTTACATTAAATTACTTTTTTAACAGTAGTATAATAATAATTAGTGGAATTAGTAACGCTGAAAAAACAAGAATAGTGTTTTTTGTGTTAACAACAATTTTAGCACTTAATTTTTCGAGAATTTTATCAGAATTTTTCTTATAATACAAGTATACTAGCAAAAGCCAAATAAAAGCAAAGGGGGCTAAAAACAGTTTGTTGTAGAAATAAACATTACTAAAAAAAGGGTAGTGCAGATCAAAAATTCTCTTTAGACATGCAAAAAATAATCCCAAATGAACAACAACTGTGAAAGCGACAAAATTGATAGAGTCTGTTTTGGAGTTTTTGCTCCCTTTATTTGTTAATTTATAGATATAACAATAAAAAAAATTATACATAGATAATTAATATTAATCAAATAAATTTTGAGTGAATGATTGTCCAGTTGTAACTTGAGATGTTATATCAGCTGCCAAAAAAACAGCTCCCACTATCCAGCAAGCTACCGGAACAGATGCAGAAAGAACAGATACTCCTGCTGTAATTGTTAAGTCTGCGGTGTGATGATTTTGCCAACCTTCATCGTTTGTTATGCCGTCCACTACGGTAATAACTCCAGACGCGCCAGCGAGAAATCTGCCGGTTGTTTCAAGTACTTTTGCTGTACCCAACGAGTTTATCCTATTTGCCTTCGTCAAAGTTACGGCTGATCTGACTTTACCATCATACTGTACACACTTAAATGTTTGCTTTGCTGACATACGCATGCCTGTTTCAGTGTGTCCGACTGCAAAACTCTTGGCAGATGTAGTGTTTCCAAACCAGATTGGGACATTCTCCCACCGCCACTTTGAGGAGTTGTATTAACGTAAAAGAACTATTTACGACTGATTATTGCCATTACGACAATGGATAAGCAAAAGCAAACAATTCCACCTAGAACTAAACTCCAAACAGCTGTCTTCGGATAGGGTTCGGAATCTATATTTTCATATCGCTCTATAATTTTTTTAAATTTGCTATCTTTTTCTATTCTGTAATGAAAAAAACCGTAGAATAAAAAAGCAATAACCAAGCCGACAGATTTAAAAATAAATTTCTCACTTTTGAAATCTACAAATCTTAAAAATAGCGTTGCTGATAAAAAGAAAAAGAAAATAGAAGCTGATATATATAATACAGCAGCTGTCTTGGCTGTTTCATAACTTTTCCCTTTTCTCATTAGAAAACGAAATAAGTAATAACAACTATATTCAAAAAAATTCATCATAATCGTCATTTTCCAGGTATTACCGTTTGTCCTAAATATTCTTCTTTTAATCCATCGAAAGCGCCATAAGCATCTGCTAAACCATAAATTCCTAATGCAATAATTCCAATAGGGTTGGAAATTGCAATGACAGATAGCGCTACACCGATACCAAAATCCACGAGATCACGGGTTTTAATATCTTTGCCATTTGTATATTTATATTCCAGATTTAATCCATTAATAGCCACGCCAGCGTACCCAACTTTTTGAGAAACTTTTCCTATAGTTTTATCAATAGAATATTTGCTTAATAAAGCGTTTGCGATGTTTCCGGTTCTCCGGGCTGTTTGCGATATTTCATTGTATGCTGCTACTTGCGTCGTATTAAGGAGTAACCCTGCTGTACCTAGACCTATATTTGCTAACTGAGTAACCTGATTGGAAGTGATTCCCCCACCACTTTAGGCAGCTTTAGCTTCAATTTTTTTTCAAGAATAAGTTTGCAAATAGTATCACTATTGCCAGTGCAAAATACCAACCAAAAGTCCTTTTATTGTATTGCGCTTTATACTCTTTGATCAAAGCTTTGTACTTATTATCAGCAAGAAAGATACTATAATGCAATACCATAATTGGAGCGATAAAATAAATGAATATGTTCAAAATAAAATTATACTTTTTTTCCGAAAGAATGTGTAACACGAAAAAATCAAGTTTATCATTCAACATATAGTTATTCAGAAACAAATAAAAAAATAGCAAGTAGATTGAAGTCGCGAAAGCAAAGTAAAAACCGGAAGCAAACTTCCATATATCACTCATAAAACCATTATGTTGAGCTGTGTAAATTGAACTAATCATTATTTTGTAATAAAGCTTCTTCATTATTTTAAGGTTTAGTGCTTGCATCATAAATTGTGGTTCCAACCGAATAAGCTAACGCAGCTGCACCAACAGCCCAACCTATAGGATTTGAGGCAAAGAAAACTGTAGCTATAACGCCGGCTGTATTTACACTTATATCAGTCCAATCTCTTACTGTAGCATTTTGAAAACCTTTATCATAAATCTCAGCGCCTTTAACACCGATTTGAATGACTCCCGCTGTTACACCTAATACTTTGGTGGCGGTTAATAATCCTTTTCCAACTTTACCTAAAGTGTTAGTTGTTCGCCACGCTTGTTGAGTTTCTCTTAAACTTGTAAAAGCCCAAGGATTTCTTGCACTTTTGTAATTCTGAGCTACCGCGTAGCCTAAGACTTCTTGTTGAACTCCCATGCCTATTCCTAAACCATTAGCAACATTATTCCAAATATTTCCCCCGCCACTTTGAGCGCCACTATTACTCTGCGCGGGCCCCACAAAACCACCTCCTGCATCCGACCAGGTTCTAGTGTCATGTGAAGTGCCCGCAGCTCTGTTGTTTCTGGCGTCTACTTGTGATTTATCCAAAAATGATATATGATCAATGGCTGGAGAACCATCGGCCCGGGGTTCGCCCTTGGTATCATATTCCACAATGGTCTCACTACCATCTAAGTGATGTGTCGTAACTGCAACACGGCCGGTGTTATTACCATTTTGGTCCATGATGGAATTAACAGCAGTCCAGGCAATAACTGCGGGTCTTATGGTTTCTCGTTTTCGTTTTGCGTACGTTTCAGCGCTTTCACCTTCCACGCCTGCATTTGCAACAGCAGCCTGTTTGAATTCTGAAAAATTGCCACCCTGTGCCTGGTTGCCAGCTAATTGACAAGCTCCGATATTGAGCCCAATTTCGGTTTGAGTCAATTCCTGATTTCCGGACGCAAAACCAATGCTCGCGGCTGTGCCTCCGCTCCCGTGGCCAAGACCCATGTAGTAACCGTTCATAGCCAGAACAGCATCTGTAAAACCTTTGGAATCTCTAATTCTATTTGGGTTATTCAGGAGGTAATTTTGTTTCAGGTTTTCGTATTCGTCATCATATCTTTTTTGCACTGCCTCGCTGGAATAAGCTCCGGTCTGGTTACCCCGGTCCCATTTATCCTGGCGGTAACCCAGCAATCGACCTGAATTTCCGGTAATCTGGAAGCTCTGACCACCGTCCGGGTCTACATTGCTCACAGGGTTGTTAGACATGGCTATATACGGGCTGGTAAACTGCCCGTATGGATCGGGAGCAAACCACCTACCCAGGTCGTGATTGTAATTACGTAGTTCAAACTGGTCCCAGATGGTACCATCTTCTGATTTTTCCTGTCCCTGGTAACCGTAACGGTAATTTTCATAAACGTAATTTCTGCCTGGTAACTGCCCGCCAAAGGCATAATAGTCGCTGTAACTTAAAATTTCGATCCCGGTACCACTCACGTTTCCAAAATTGGCAGGATCTTTTTTGGTAAAAGAGGCGCGGACATTACCCAAATGATCGGTAATATGGTACACGATGTAACCTGAGTTAACACTGCTTGCACCAACACGTATTACACCTCCTGTGATTTTAGCCTCTTTAATCTGGAAAGTATTGGCGCCAGCCTGATCACATTCGTAAATATATGGACCTACATACCAGGTGTACTTATATTTACCGTTGGAATAATTGTAATATTTGCTTTTGAGTTTTTCGCCCATGGCACCGTATTCGTATTCACACGTATTGCTGTTGGCAAAGGTAACCTTTTTTATTTTTCCATTGGGAAAATAGTCAATAGTGCTAATACCTTCTGCGGGGCTGGCAGTCATTTGTCCGATGGCATTGTATGAAAAGGGACTTGTGCTGCTGTTGCTAGGTGTTTTGAAATTAAACGTGGTATTATACGAATTTACTGCCGCGTCAACAATGGCTGTTAATTTGTTATCCGTTGTACCGTAAGTGTAGGTCAGGTCATCCAACGTTGTATTGTTATAAGCTTTTCGGGTCAGGCGGTTAATATTTCCGTTTCTGTCGTAAGTGATGTTAAAACCCGTATTGCCATTTTCGGAGTATTCGCTTCTTTGGGTAATGGCATTGCTTGAATTATTATAGGTTTCAAAAATGGTGCCTCCCAGTTGATTAAACTCATCGTAGGTGTATTCGAATCGTAATTCCTGTTGTTTGTAATTTGTGTTATTTATAAGCGTAATCGGATTGATGGGATCATTTATGGTATTGGCTCCGGTATTCCGGCTGTTTACCTGATCCCGGGTCTTAAACCGGGTGGCATAGATAAGTCCGTCGTAAACACTGCTGTTTGAACTAATGCTGCTATTAATATTGGTGTTGTTTCGTTCGTAATCGTTTTGGTAAAATTCAATAATTTCACCAAACAAGTCCATGTTTACATTGTTGTTGCTTCCGCCATAAGTGCCGACATCTCCTCCGGGATCCAGACTTGGGTCGAGTCCAGGGTGGTTAATGGCTTTTAATCCGCCGTTAAGCGTATATACATAATCGAGACCCTGATAATTGTTACCGATTACCACACGTTTAAGCTGTCCCATTTTATTATAGGTGTTCGCATTCAGGTTGTAGGTATTGCCACCATACGTGAGCTGAGAGGCACTCGGCCTTAAATTGGCATCGTAACTAAACTGGTATTTCAGGTATTCGTTGGAGGCATTGAGTTGGTAGGTACTGCTTGTACTCAGGCCGGTATAATAATCAAAGGTACTTTCAGACGTCTTAATACGATCATCCAAATTGCTGTTTTTCGAAACAAAATCAGGTTCGGTTATTTGTGTAATCGTTGCTAATTTTCTACCCAATTTATCGTAGTTATACCAAATGGTGCTGTTATCGTTCTTTATAGAATTTACAAGTCCGTTTCTAAAGTTTCTATATTGGCTGATGTAAGAGTATGCCGCTGGAATATCACCTGAGGAGCCGGCAGCGGGTGCAATATAACTGGTAACGGTTTTATTTGTTTTCTCTGAAGAAGACAAACCATCCTGTTGGTCAACAATGATGGAAGAGAATATTCCGGGACTAATAAAGTTTCCCTGACCATAATAATTTACAAAAGAAACACTGCTGCCATTTGCACGCGCAGTATGATTTTCGCCATTTTCGTAAGCACGACCATGTTTATCGTAATTTATGTAGCTAAAATAATTCGAATTCTTTTGTTTTTCGTTTTGTGAAAAGCGCAGATTTCCCTCCTTGTTATAGATCATTTGAGTATAGCCTTCGTCGGGACTTTTTACGCCGATTAGCTGGCCCAAATGACTGTAATCATAGCTTGTTGCCATGGTGCTCACATTGGGATTAGTTATGTCAAACCCTTTGGGACTGACACTTTTACGTAAAGTCCCACTCAGGTCGTAGTAGTTTTTACTTGCCCGGCCGTATTTTAAATCATATACAACTTTTGCATCTTCAGGCGTAAGTGAATTAGTGGTCAGGTAGGTTTGGTAACTATTACTATAGCTGTAACTTATTCTTAAACACATGGATTTGTTTAGATATAAGTTAAGAAAAGCAGTTGAAAAAGTAACTACCTGATTTGATCCAATAGTATAATCAGTGCCGTTGTTAAGTTTTACATCTCTGTGTAAATCGGTGATGCTGTAGGAGATGTCTGATAAAGAAGGAGCACTTGATGAATTGCCCGGAATGGAGAGTGGTAAGGGTAAACTTAAGCTTGTTCTGTTAGCGTAAGGGAGGTGAATGTCGGTGCATTTTAACCCTTTGTAAAGCATTAAATTGGTAACTCCGGAAATAGTGGAGTAAGATTCGCCCGTGCTTAAACCACTGTAACAACTTGCAATTAATTTGTCACCTATGCTATAAGTAACCGTTTCAGGATTGTCGGGAGTTATTACTATTTTTTTTGTGGCTTTAATGTACTCAGTTACCTGAATGGCGTTATAATCCATTACATTTGTGGAACTCTGTGTGACCTTGTAGGAATAGTAGTTTGATCCGGTAGTCCCGAAAATATACTTCAATTCGTCGCCGCTAATCATGCTAAAAGAAATGGTTTCTTTGCCACTACCCATTTTAAAAGCATTACCTGGTTTACTAACCCTGGTTTTGCTACCTGCGCCAGTTGTCTCTGTTCGTGTGAAGGGGTTATCTGCTATGGCCTGATACGAATCGTATGGGTTTGTGTTGCTATAATAGTTTCCAAGAGAATTTGATACACCGTTTTGAAGAGCCGTATTATTATTTAATGTGCCTGGTGAGTCAAAATCTGTGTAGCTGTAAGCTTGTCCACTTTGATTGAGCATGAAATTGGTCTGGTATTTTAACTGGTTGCCGGAATAAGCTGGTAAAGAATTTACGGCAGCAAATCCGTAACTATCATAAACAGTTTGGGTTCTGAAAACTTCGTTACTGGCGTTTTTAACTAGCTTTTGAGTTAAACGTCCAAGATTATCCAGGTAAGACTTTTCAGAGGAAATGATGTTTCCATTTTCGTCGTATGTTTCTTCCAGATTCCAGTTCAACAGATTATCGTCGCAGGCGAAACTGGGCATGGTTAATTGCAATGCGATTTGTGGATTTTTAAAAGAAGCTGAAATACCAGCATCAGTTGGAGATTCGTCTTCCAATTTCAATACCCAACCCAAAGAGGAATTAACCTGACCGATCATTGTTTGTAAATGTGTGGTTACATCAATGTTATAACTGGATTGACTGCCATCGTAATTAAAATCGATTAAATCCTGCGAGCTTGTATTAAAACTCGGTTGTTCATTGTAGGTAACAGTACGTTGATTCCAATTGTCATTTATTCTTCGTAGCTGCACTTTAAAGGTGCTGGCTTGTGTTACTTCATCATCTGTTAAGATCAAATTGGCCTGGTTTACCTGAACGTTATTGGGTAGGGCGTTCAGATCAAAAGCCATTAAACTTCGCGTTATCACATTTCCACCACCGCTACTTATATTATTGGCCCTTAACAAGGTTGTGTTTACGAAATTCGAATTGGCAGTGTTGCTGTTGAAAGATTCATTAATTAGTCTTGCGTTGCTAAAACCTCCGGCAGAATACAGAACAGTAAAACTGAGGCTTCCACAACTGCCTGCTACCGGAATTATTTTACTCACCGGTGTGCCTCTGTTATCTGTTATCGTAACGGTGTATAAACCGGGAGCAACATTATAAATGTCTTTAGTGGTAGCGCCATTGCTCCAGAGATACGTATAGGGAGGTACGCCATCCGTCACATTTAATACAACGCCAGCGTCACTTGTTGTGGTTCCGGTTGCCGGGCCGACAAATGCATTCACGGTCATGTGATTACAATAGGTAATCGATAATTTTGGGCATAAACTGGCGTTAGAATTATCGCTGGATCCAAATCTATAGGTTTTATTATTGGAAGCGTTTTCATTTTCCATAGCAAGCAACCAGCCAAAATTTACGAGTGGAGTATTTACCATGGTTTGTACCATTTCTTTAACGTCGAGGGTGTAGTTCTGAGCCACGCTTGTTGCAGAGGGTATGCTCACGGTTGGCATGGATGAATTTTTGAGAGTGGTTGAGATATTCCAATTGACGGTGTTTTCAGACCAGGTATCCGGAACTAATTGTAAAATACCGTTTCCGGAGTTAACAATGGTATGATTTACTCCATAGAGTATCAATTTGGCTGAAATAATGTCGACTCCCGCAGGTAAGGAATGAATATCGAACTGTAAAAATGACCGTTCTTTTACTCCGGTTGTACTTCTTGAGAAGCGTAAAACATCTTCTGAACCCAGATTCAGAGTTGGGTTATTGCTTTGTACATTCGCGTCAATTCCTGCACCAGAAGTGGGCTGTAAATTAAGCGTAAAAGTTTGCCCTTTTAAAAAGTAGTTTAGAATAAGGGTGGCGGTTATGAGGAATATTTTTTTCATGCAGGTTAAAAGTCGAATTCTTTAGTTAAAGTTCCATTAGTGCCAGACACTGTGAATATAAATTTCCTTCTGGTGCCGGGATATTGTCTTCCAAGAGAAATTTCAGTCAGATTGTCGTTAGCTTTAGAAGTTGAGTAATTCTGATTAGTATTAGAGGTGGAAGTGATAGACGACCAGATATAACTGGTGTCCTTGTCCGTGATCCACGTGGAATTTTGACGATTGTAGGTTTTGCTTGTGAGGCTAAAAGAATTAATGCCATTTATAACATGGGTCAGAATTTTGGCGGTAAAAATATAAGTACTATCTCCGTTGTTCACTTGCAGAGTAGAATCATTCTTAATGATATTTATCCTGTTTAAATAGTTTGCCTGACTACTGAGCAAATAACAGCTCATTAGTAAAATGAAAGTGGTTATTTTTTTCATAATGTGTAGATTAATTGTTGGCGCCACGCGCGTAGTTGTAAGTCTTTTTTCTTGTTTGTTTGTATGAACCCGCGGTGGAAGTTGCGTGAGCGATTTCCTGCCAGACCTCAGTTGGTCTACCAGAGGCGTCGTACACATAGTTAGTAGCCATTCCATTAACATCAATACTTGAAAGTAGGCGACCATTTCTTGGATTGTATACACTTGCCGAAAAATCACTTTCGACAGGACAAAAAATGAAGTCGTCATAATAAACAGTGCCACCATTAGATTTTAATTCGATTTTAAACTGTCCAGTACTGCCGGTCGAGAAACCTTCAGGTACTTCAAAATCTAGCTGCAATAGGTTCCAGTTTCCTATGGTGGTTACTAAATTATTTGTTGAATTGGCGGAGTAGGCATTCGAATAGTTTGTGGTTCCATTTATTGTACCATCTATATTAACGGACATGAGTGCATTAGATAAGTTGGAAGTATTTACCCAAACAGAAGCTCGATAAATTCTTCCCGGTAGTAGACCCATATCGAGGGAGTTACCTGGACTTTTTGACGACGATGAAATAAATTTTAAAGGCGATGAACTAATGGAAATGCATTTTGATCCGGTGTGCGGTGTAATGGTTGAATAATTTACTTGGGTGTAATTTGTAGCCAATATATCTCCATCAAACCTTGCAGTACCGTTACTAGAGACGGAATTAGCAGCATTCTCAAAATCGGCAAATGTGTAACTTGAGTAATTACAATTGCTAACCTGAGAATTTACATAATAGTTTTTATAACCATATCTGGTTGCTTTGAACCTGTTATTCGCGTCTCTCGATTCTATGATGCGGTCCATATCGTCGTATAAAGTGGCTTCATTCGCAATTTTCCAGTTATACGTACCGGATGGTTCCCAGATAGCTGAGTTATTTATTGTAACAAGATTTAATGGGTTAGAATTAAGATTTGATTTTCTCAATAAACCATACTGGTCCAATGATCCGTTGCCAGCATCAAATGAAAAATTACGATTGTTAACGTAATAAGGTAACGTATATTGCGCCGCACTTAGTGTATTGGTGGTGCCGCTGTACTGAAGTAAACGAACAACTCGTGAGTATAATCTATAGGAAGCGTTAAGAAAGCTTGCCGAATAACCATTGGCCTGACTGGAGGTTAAGCTGGTGTCAACATTTGAATAGGTGTAAAGGTCTTCTCCAAACGGTATCATCTTTCTGGAATTTGCATTTGTAAAATCAAGACTTTCTATTGGTAAGTATTGCTTGTAAGCGGGGATTTTATATGCTATGGAAGTGCTTTTATTTATACCTGAATTTCTTATGGTAGTACTTTCACCGGTTAATTCATCTCTGCGAAGAGTTTCAACTTTATTCACAGTTCCCATTCCGTAGTGCGTGGTGCTTTTTTGGACGACAGGGATGTCTCTGAGTATGTTGACAGTGCTTGAAAGTACAGTTGCTTGCAGAGCTCCATTAAAATAATAAGGATCTTCGAAATGAATAACTTCCGAGAGGGCACCCTGCTGAGTAGCTTCGTATTCGTTTACTGTTTTCGAAATCTGATTGTCGTTTTTATCATAGACGATTGTTTGTTTAACAGCGCCAAAAACACTTGAAAATTGATTCAGGAATTCGGAAATTTTTTGCTGATCAGAAGAACCGAGTACATTGGTGAATGTGTTTGCGGAATAGTTATTTGAAAAAGCGCCGTTTTCATCGGCAGGATCAGTTATGAAAGTGGTTTCTGTTTTTCCATTGGCCGTATTTATGCGTCCTAAATCCTTTACGGTTACCTTAGTGTATCCAATGGTTGGGAGCATGTCAAAAAGAGTGTAGCTTTTGGGTTTAATAAAATCGTAGCGGTTCAAACTTCCCGCGCATCCAGTTTTTTGAACCTGAAAATCAAAGCGATCCATTTCGTTGCCAGCTACGCCGTTTTCGTAACTGTATTGTTCCACATAGATTTCGTTAGTTGAGTTTTGGGTTTTTATGTTTTTTACACGGACGCCTCCTCCAAATGCTTCGAATCCGATGGGTGTTTCTATCATTAAGAAGCCGTTTCCAGAGTAAGCCATATCGTAGTAATAAGAGCCATAAGGACTTGAGTGTATTGTAGGTAAAAGGTAGTTATCAATATTCGTTGAGGAGAACATTCTTGAATTGGTGGAATTATATACAGCGTTATTGGAACTTGTTATATTTCCCATTACGTGATTTGTTGGATAGCCTGAATTAGTGGTGTTCACGGTAAATGTGCAGTCACCCATGGCAAAACCTGTGTATGGTATAATCGTCCCAGATGGTGTTGATGGATTGATGGCCGCGACGAAAGGCATACAAATGCTTCTTTTTATTCCGGTTAACGTATTTGTGCTTAATGCCTGAAACTCCGACATCGGATAGCTGGCATTAGATCCTTCCTCCATGGTGATGGCAAAATAGCTATGCAAAGTGTCTACGTCTTGAATTCTGTATATAAATACCGGGCCTCTTGTACCCTTTTCAATATCAATTACTTTCTTATATGAGTTGGATTCGTATTCCACCTCGGTTATACCACCTAATGGGTCGGTAATTTTGTTTAAACTCCAGGCCTTTGTGTAATCTTTTGAAGTTGCTGTAGTATAACGACTATAACCATTGTTGCTGGCATCAGATTTAAAGTAGCCCCAGTTATCTGTTTTGATAGGGTTAAAATCCGGATTCCCATTAGTTAAATTGCTCTGGTAGTCAAATATAGTGCTTGGAGTTAATTTAATGTTCTGAAAATCATAGGTAAGAATTCTTTTTAAGGTTAGTTTACCACTTGAACTGTAGTTCCCCACCGAGAGTGCTGCTTGCACGGAGCTGGGACTAGTAAGAGGATCAGCTCCATTGCATTTCACTTCTATATTACCGTGATATTTCGGACAGAGGGAATAGTCCTGATCAAATTCTACGTTTTTTAAAATGCAGTATTTCCAGTTATTTGAGTAAAGTTGATACCATGCTTCTGTAAAAAATGTTGAACTTGTATTTATATTCTGTGAAAAATCGAATAGGGAGTTGTTTGAATAATTGGATTGAGAAAAGCTGGGTGGGTTTACACCAATTATAGAATCCATTTGTTCGTTTTTAAAAAGAATGATTCTCTTTATTAAAAGACTAGGTGCGGGTTTAAACGTTGATACGGAAATGTCTGCGACATCACCACCTTTTTCATCTTTTCTTGAATCCATTACAAAAATGGCTGTGTGACTCGAACTTCTTATTTTTTTTAAATAATATTCTTCTGTCTTAGAGATGCTGGCTGTGCCATACACTCCTGAAAGTTTGTAAGGTGCCCCTGTTGATAATGGTTCTATTGGGTAATAAATAGGGTAGTGTTCCGTTGCTTCATCTGGAGAATACTGATGATCATAGCCATAATAGGGACTTCTTTGTATTTGATTTGAATTCCATAGCTGATAATCATAGCTTATCCAGTAGCCATCATCTCCATCGTCGACCATGTGATTATTATTAATATCTACAAAATCCCTACCGGTTACGGCTGTTAATAACCATTTTACAGCATAGCGATTAGCGTTGGTGTATTTGATCCAGATGTTTGATCCGGTTATGGGTAACCCTTGTGAGGAATTATTCGTTCCGTAAGGATTAAGACTTCCTGATAAACAAGTTGGTAGGGAGTAATTGTAATTTAAAGGAGCGCTGAATGAACAACTCTGAGATTCGTAAACAGGAAGGGCATAGTGATATGTTAAACCGTTGGAAGCTGTAATTCTAAAGTAGCCAATGCCATCATCTGGAAAGTTGGAGGAAGATCTTGCGTGCGAACTACTAAAATCTATAAATGTTGTTAATGGCCCGCTCGCAAAACCAGAATTATTCGCTGAGTTAATATCCTGGTTTGTGAAATATTCAACAAAATTCGATGAAGCCAACCTACCTGTACTTAAATCGTAATTTTGATTAGACACCGCAGTGCCATTTAAATGTTTACCTATAAAAGGCTCACTGCTTCCTCCAGGATAACCTAACTGGCTGACTAAGTCAGAAGGTATTCTAAATGGAGTACTACTATTAACCGTTGTTGAATAGTGTCTTGAAACAAGAGTGTCAGCGAAATCACCGGTAAAGTGAAACTGAGGTTTACGGAAGTAACCAGAACCGGGGAAGCTATTTGCGGTTAAGTTTTGGGTGTTGGGGACCATTTTGTACTCAGGAACAGAATTTGTACCCATATTTTGTGAATGGTAGCTATAGAATTTTAAATAAGAAAGTTTCATTTTTCCGCCAAAAGCAGGACCATTCACATTAAAAATATCAAAAGCCGGTGTTGTGAATTCAGCGGTATCCATGGCAGGACCTTTTTGCGTTTTTACAAAATCGTAATCGATAGCACCTGACAACCCTGAAGTTGTGAGATACATTGCTCCCTGACCTTTTATCTGCTTGTTGTTGATCATATCCATGTATTCATAATCAAGCATATCGTCTGGAAATCCTGATACTTGCCGGTAAATAGCGCCTCCTGCGTTTAAGCTCCAACCTAAACCAATCTGACTGGCCGGTTGATTCATTTGAATGCCAGAATTATAAGAAGCGTCAATGTTAATACCAGGTCCCCTTTCGGAGGGTAAATTCAAAATAGGTACATTGTAATTAAATGCTCCGGTAAACTGATTGACTTGTTGAGCTTTCAGAAAAGTCTGTAAAAGGATAATTATTAAAATTGTTGATTTTGTTCTCATGTTCGCAAGAATGTGAATTTTAAGTGAAAAGGAATCCAGTTATTGAAGGAATTGTTTGCAATATTAAATCTAAAACATCTATTATCGAGCCTTTAAAACGTGCGTCTCCAGCAACGCTTGTATCTTTACTTGGACAAATTGTTGATTAGGAATGTTTTAGTTTCTAGACGCGCAGTTATTTCTATGTGTTCACCTAATCATTTCTATGTGATTACATAGTTTCATTTTTACGTAAATACATAGACTGTTTACCATGTAAATCCATGGCGGCGGAATGAAAATGTTTTTATCCTGCTCAGTAATTTAAGAAATTAGTAATGCTACAATAAATAGCAATCAACCGACTTTCTTAGTTCTATCTTTACGCTAAAGTTTGTACTGAATATGAAAAAAACGGATGCGGAATTAAAGGCCAGGGCACTGGCCAAGGATTTGGTGGGTAAAATTGCGGAACACAAGGGCTCCAAGCGAAAATGTAAAATAGAACTGGTAGAAGCCAGACCAAGTAATATTCAGGACGAAGATTTTCAGGTAGTCTGTGAGTTTTTGCCCCTGCACAAAGAACTGAGTGATAAAAAGATCTCCGAAGAACTGGACTATTTTTTGAGTACCTATAAAATTTTTAGTTAGTTTTTCATTTTCCAAAACGGTTAAAGAGAAGTGTAAGAGTTTCAAGGCTAAGAAAACTCAGAAACCCCTTTCCATCTTGATCTCTTTGTTGAAATATCTGAACAGAAACCTCCGTGCCGATGTGTCTTCAGTGCGCTCTGTGTTTAGATAGCTCTGCGTCCTCTGTCCCTCTTTGCTCTGTGTTGAAGCGTCGCGGAATCATGGGGATTTCCGTCCATAATCCTGACTTTTGTCAGCCCGTCAACCGTCATTTAGCTCTACTTTTATGCCCGAAAAGAACAGTATAAAGGCATGAACATAAAACACAGCACTTCTTCCAAAAAAGAAAAAGTGGAAGTCATGGCACCGGCGGGTTCCTTTGAATCTTTAAGAGCTGCCATACAGGCCGGAGCCAACTCCGTTTATTTTGGCATTGAGCAACTCAACATGCGTGCCAAGTCCATTAATAATTTTATTCTCAAAGATCTCGACACAATCAGTGAGATCTGCAAAGAGCATAAGGTAAAAACGTACCTCACCCTCAATACGGTTATTTACGATCACGATGTGAGTTTGATGAAACGTATCGTCAACTCAGCAAAAGAGGCTGGTATTGATGCTGTCATTGCAAGTGATCACGCGGTACTGGCCTATTGTAAAAAAGTGGAGATGCCTTTGCATATTTCCACGCAAGCCAATATCAGCAATGTTCAAAGTGTGGAATTTTACGCCAGTTATGCCGATACGGTCGTTCTTGCCAGGGAGTTGAGTTTATTGCAGGTAACCGATATTGCGAGACAAATTAAACGACACAAGATCACCGGTCCTTCGGGAAACCTGGTTAAGGTGGAAGTTTTTGCGCATGGCGCGTTGTGCATGGCTGTTTCAGGGAAATGTTATTTAAGTCTGCATTCTCATAATTCATCGGCCAACCGAGGGGCCTGCATTCAAAACTGCAGAAAGAAATACACGGTGATTGATCAGGAAGAGGGAGTGGAGTTGGAGATTAATAATGAGTACATCATGTCCTCCAAGGATTTATGTACAATTGATTTTTTAGATAAACTTATTGGCGCCGGAATTAATATTCTTAAAATAGAAGGAAGAGGACGTTCGGCCGATTACGTGTATATTACTACTAAATGTTACCGGGAAGCGGTAGATGCGTATTATAACGAAACCTACACAGCCGAAAAAATTGCTGAATGGAAAAAGGAACTGGCCCGTGTGTTTAACCGTGGTTTTTGGGAAGGGTATTACCTGGGTAAAGAAATAGGGGAGTGGACGGACGAAGCCGGATCAAAAGCCACAGAGAAAAAAGTATATTCTGCCAAGGCTTTAAAATATTACAGCGATAAAAATATAGGTGAGTTTAAACTCGAGAGCGGGGATCTGAGTGTCGGTACCGTTGTTTTACTCAGCGGACCAACTACCGGGGTTGTTCACACCGAAGTAAAAAGTTTAAGGGTAGATAATAAAGAAGTGACTTCCGTAAAGAAGGGCGAAGTGTTTACCATGCCATTCGAACAAAAGATCCGTCCTTCTGATAAATTGTATAAACTGTTACCGGTAGAATGATCCGTATTATTTTTTACCGCAACAAATGCATTGGGTGCAATGCCTGTGTAGAGGCATTACGCTCCCGTTGGCGTATTTCACGTCAGGATGGAAAATCCGTGCTGATAGGTTCCAAAGAAAAATCCGGCATTTATTCTGTGATGGTTCCTATGGAAGAGTTTGAACAGAATAAGAAAGCGGCGGATAATTGCCCGGTGAATATAATCCGTTTGACGGAGAAGTAAATAAATCTGTAAGTAGTTCTATTTTATTCCCACTTATTTTCTTTTATAAGTTTGAGGCCCTTTGTCCAGCGGACTAATTCGTTCAACATAGCCGTTGCAGCTTTATTGGTTTCTTCCGCGGCAACAAATACACCATCTGTATTAATATATTGTGTAAAGAGGGGAAGGTTTACCGATACCGGCATGGGAACCATTGTCAGGGTTGAAAGATCTGCTTTGAGACTGTTTGCGGCCCGTGTTCCTGCAGAAATGCCGCCGTAACTTACAATACCTGCGGCCTTGTAGGCCCATTCCTGCGCCAGGTACTCAAGCGCGTTGCGTAAGGGGGCTGGGTAATTGTAATCGTACTCGGCAGTTACAAAAATAAAAGCATCTGCTTCTTCTATTTTTGCGCTCCATTTCTTCGTATGCGGGTGTTCGTATTTTTTTAAACGGGGATGTGCAGCTTCGTCCATCAGAGGAAGTTTGATTTCGCCGAGGTCTAATAATTCCACATCGAATTGACCGTGTTGTTTTGCAAACTCCGATATCCAGTCTGCGATGATGGGCCCCTTGCGGCCAGGCCGTACAGTTGAAGAAATAACTTTTAGTTTATACATGTTTAATAAGATTAAAGTATGAATAGGGGGGCAAAAGTAGCGTATTTCTTAGCCTCCAATAACTCCTGAAAACTGTATTTGTAAATTTTTAGCACTGTTCTGAAATGTTTCAAAGGACAATTTTGCTGGGTATAGACCACATAAATTTGAAAGGAAAAGAATGTTGTGGTGAAATACTATTAAGAAAAATCATGAATCTCTTTTCTAGATAAAATTTGAATTGCGTTAAGTTGCAATTCGGAACTTTGTTCTGCATGGTATTTTTGTTGTTCCCTGATCTTTTATTAAGCTACAACTAGGCCTTTGATTCAATTCCATTTAATGAACTGTAATTTGCTACTCCGGTAGACTGAAGCATACTTAGAGTACTACCTGATTACAGGTAGTACAGAATAACTGTCTAAAGGTAATTCCGTTGCCTGATCCATCTTTAAATTCGTAACAATCTCCACAACTGAAGGACTTTTCAGGATAACTCAAACGACTGGCGCTCTGTCATGGGCCGCTGGAAAAGACACTGGGAACTTTTAAGATGTTAATTCTGGTATCTTACTATTCAGCGTCTAATGTGGCTTAATCACATGGTGTTTATCCTGAATTAAAATCTTATTTGTTTGAAAGTTAGCTTGAGAATTAATTCTTCGATTATAAAACGGGAGTATTTCCATTCTGACAAAATTTAAAGAAAAATCTATTGTGGTGTACTATTTATGAAAATTAAAGTATTTGTCCTCTTCTGTTTTCTGAATCTGTTTTCATTGGTGTCACAAAATGAAATACGTCATAACAATTTTTTAGTGTCGGGAGATGTTTTTGGGAGTCGGGTATTTATTGAAAATAAGGGACAATTTGACAACGACCTTCCTGGTAAAAATAAGATCTTAGCGGTTCTTGACAATGGTACTGAGAAAATTTATTTTACAGATAAGGGTTTAGTTTACAAAGTACAAAAAAAAGAGTCCCTGACTGAAGAACAAAGGGAGGCAGAAGAAAGGGGTGAAAAAACGGGTGTTAAGTCAGATCTCACATCTTATGTGCAGATGGAGTGGGAGCACATGAACAGGCAAGTATCTATTGAAAAAAAGGAAAAACAAAGCTATTACTATACCTATGGGGCAGCTGAATATAATTCAACTACTTTTAAAAAATTACTCTATAAAAACATTTACCCAAATATTGATGTCGAATACAGTCTTCCGGAAAACAAGACTTGTGGTATTAAATACACTCTACTATTACATCCCGGCGCTTCTCCCCGGGATATAAAAATCAACTATAAGGGCGATGTGGTAAGTGTCAGAAAAGATAAAAAAGGTTCTGTTAAAATAAAGACCACTAATGACGAGATCATCGAATATGCACCTCGAAGTTTTCTTATAGATGGCGGTGAGCCGGTGAAATCGGAATTAGAAGTTCAGCATAAAATTATCGGGTTTCGTTTCCCCGATGGTTATGATTCCACTAAGGCACTTATGATTGATCCGTATGTGGTGGCAGTGTCAAGTCTGACAAGTACAGTATGGAGCAATAATCAGGCTTTCGATGTTGATTATGATTTTAACGGAAACGCCTACATATTCGGGGGTTCTCCGGGTTATAAAGTAGCAAGGTATAGCTCCACCGGAGTTTTGCAATGGGTTTTTTCAGGGACACTGGTTGTTCCTTTCTGGTCTACAAATCCAAGTGGAAATTATGAAGGTAATTTTTTGGTAGACAAAGCAACCGGAAAAACATACGTGGCACAGGGTATTAATACAACAAATAATCAGGTAATCCGGTTAGATGCCTCTGGAAATTATGACAACTTTATTACGGTTGTCAACACGCAGTTTACGGAAGTGTGGGATATGGGATTTCGTTGTTCTACCAATGAAGTGATTGCCTTTGGAGGTTGCGTTCCGTCTAATGTTTCCGCTGGAATTATTGATCAAACCACCGGAACTCTTAGTATGGCAAACTTTAATCCTACAGTTGCTACGGGAAGTCAGGATATTGTATCCCATGCGATCGACGATGCCGGTAATTTTTTTGTGAATTATGCCTCGATTGCGAGCCCTGTGTTAAATAATAAAATCAGCGCCATTAATTCAACATTCAATGGAAATGTCTGGACACAGCCGAGTACTTTTACAACCCTTGTTGAAGCTGGAAACAAGGCAAACTATGTCAGTTATGCAGGTAATGGTTCGAACGGGTTTAATAGCCTGGCCGTAAATGCTAATTATTTATTTTATTACGATGGATTAAATCTGGCTGCCTATAATAAAACCACAGGAACTTTAACGGCTTCTACAACTGTGCCCGGACAGTTTGTAAAACATCAGGGGGGTATTGCGGTAGACGATTGTGATAATCTGTATCTCGGAGGAAATGGTTTTATTCTGACCTATCGTTTTACAGGCACTGTTTTCAACCAGCTAACGTCTATCCCACTTAATACAGGTATTGCCAATCCTTATGCCTTCGATTTGAAAATGGATAAAGTAAATAAACTGATCTATGTGTGTGGCAATAGCTTCGTAGGGACCTTTTCGGCGGTTAATTCCTTAACTTGTACTGTAGCTTCAACCCCGTGCGTGGCCAACATTGGCGTCCAAAATTATTCTGTTTGTAAAGGTGCCGGCGTAAATATTCTGGTACCAAATTCAGGCGGTTTAATAAATCCAACGTATTCCATACTTCCCGGAGCCATAACAAACACCACTGGTATTTTCCCTGTAACCCCAACAATTACAAGTTCCTATACGCTTTTTGTGACAGGTACCAATATTTATAATACAGTTCAAACATCAAGTGCTGTTAGTACAGTGACCGTTTATTCCAATCCAATACTGAGCCCAACCGTTACACAAGCCAGCTGCAACAATACCTCAAACGCTTTTAATCTGGGTTTGTCTTTTGATATGTCGGGAAGTGCACCGGCATACAGTGTTAACTGGCAACCTTCAATTCCTCCTGGAATAAACAATGCAACGCAAACTGTGGCTAATGGCGGGATTGTTCCCGGAACATACACAGCCACTATTGTTTCAGCCGGTAATTGTTCTGCTTCCGCGTTAATTGTTATAAACCCTGTGCCGCCGGTACTTACTTTCTCCATACTGAATCAAAGTGGGACCAGCACAATTTCCTGTATCACGCCATCTGTAGTATTAACAACTACGACAAGTTACACTCCCGGAGTTCTTTCTTACTCCTGGTCTGCAGGTACGTTTAGCTCCTCCGCCCAAAGTATTACAGTGACTTCGCCGGGAGGACTTTATACAGTGCAACTAAAAGACGTGATAAATAATTGTGTTTCAATACAAACAGTAGTTATAGGAAGCAACATCAACTTAACTGTGACAGCGTTAAATTCAAGCCCAGCCTGTAAAGGTGGAACAGTTCAGCTAAGCGCGGTATCAGCTTCTGCGTCGCTAATTTGGAGCGGACCTTCGGGATTTACAAGCAATTTACCTAATCCAACGCTAAATACCATTGGTCTTTCGTCGGGTGGTATTTATACAGTTACCGCAAGATATGGCGTGTGTACAGCACAGGCAACAACAGCGGTATTTGTCGCCAATTATTTTCCCGTAACTGTTACCGGTATGCATACCGTTTGTGTGGGACAAGCTTTAAGTTTTACCGCAAGCCCCTCCATAAGTTATTTATGGTCAGGACCAAATAACTTTAATTCAACCATCCAAAATCCGCTGATACAAAACGCTTCAGTAAGTGCTTCAGGGATTTATAATCTTTATGCCAATTCACTGGGAACTTATTCTGTCCCTTCGTTACCATCCGGAACTATGATTTGTCCAAGCAGTTTTACAACACAGGCTATTGTAAATCCAATACCTGTTATTGCAACCTCCAATGTTTCTGCCTGTGTAAACCAGAGTTTTCAATTGAATGCTTATGGGGGGAGTTCTTATATTTGGACAGGTCCGGCCAACTTCAGTTCAATAATTCAAAATCCGTTATTTCCCGTAGCTCAAACTTCCCTGGCGGGTATTTATACAGTGAATGTTTCGAATGGAATTAACTGTTCAGCCCAGTCTTATGCAACCGTTTATGTAAATGAAGCTCCCGATAAGCCTTTGATTGTTTCTAACAGTCCCCTTTGTCTGAAAACAGATCTTGTACTTTCTGTTAGTCCACATCCTGGTGTACGTTATGATTGGAGCGGTCCGGATTATTACACGGGTTCCGGTTCATCAGCAACACTCACTGTTGGTTCGTTGAGTAAAGCTGGTACTTATTACGTTACCGTAACAAATACGTCTAACTGTTCTGCAACAGCTCAGGTTGATGTTATTGTCTTCGATCTGCCTGGTGTAAATGTTTACGCGGACTCAAGAGGGTGTGGCGTTTTGTGCACCACATTCAGTCTTCAGACCCAAACAAGCAACACACTTGAGGCCTGGTATTTTAATGGAGTAAAAGAAACAAACTTAAGCAGGAACTTGAATAAATGCTTTGAAAGGCCGGGTTCATATGACATCGGCGTAAAAGTAAAAGATATGAATGGGTGCTTTAATACAGCACAAAAAAAAATAGATGTATTTCCCAAACCAATTGCTGATTTTAGTTTTAGTCCTGAGCGACCAGTTTCAGGTACGGATGAATTAGTAATGTTTAAAGATGCTTCAACAGGAGAAGCTATTACACATTGGGATTGGTATTTTTGGAGCAGGGGTCAACCGAATGCCACGGATAAAAATCCTAGCTTTATTTATCCGAAGCCAGGTACCTACCTGGTTACTCTTGTAGTTAAAAATCAATTTGAATGTTCTGATTCCGTTTCAAAACCATTGGTGGTAATGGAAGAATTTAATTTTTACGTTCCTAATGCTTTTTCACCAAATAATGATGGTAAGAATGATGTCTTTATGCCAAAGGGAGCTAACATTTCCAGTTATGAATTGAGTATATACGACAGATGGGGGCATAAGGTTTTTCATTCAACAGACATAGAAAGAGGTTGGGAGGGAAAAACGGGAGATGGCCTTGACGATTTTTACCCTCAGGGAATTTATATCTGGAAGATAAATGTAACTGGTCTTAATAAAGAAACAAAAGAACTGAATGGCCATGTTTTACTAATACATTAGTTTGGTAAGGACGCTTAATCCACTGAACTCATAGCGATTTCGAATAAAATAAAAATATATTAAAATAAATTAAAAATGAAAAAGACCCTCTTAAATCTGGCTTGTATGCTAACAGGAATAGCATTGAATGCTCAAAGTATTGACACAATCAATTATACCAATGCAAAATTAAATGTATCGGCTCTAAAAGAATCGAATACCAGTTACGCGGTATATTTCACTGATACAAATGATAGTCGTAAAGGCGCGGCAAATATCTGGGAGCGCAGTCTAAACTTTTCAAAGGGAAATGGGGGCGAGGATCTGTACAATTTTGAATGGAAGTGGTACATGAACGATACGCTTATCAGCGAGGTAAAAGCCACGGGATTTTTAAATTCTATGAAACCGCTGACGCATAAAGCCAATTATTTTAAAAGAGGAAAAAGATCTTACCAGTTTAAAGATGGGTTAGTAACTGTTCCTGACGAAGACAAACGAACCCGGAAAGACAGCCTGTTTAAATTTAAATTAGATCCTCCGGCTTTCGAATTTCCAATGGATCTGGAACTCTATGGACTCTTGCCTTTTAAAACGAAAGGACAGGAATTTGCGGTAGCCTTTTATGAGCCCGGAACAAACAAAGCGGCCTATTATCGTTTATCCGTGAAGGGACAAGATGATCTCTCGTTACCGGGTGGAGTCAAAGTGAGATGCTGGCTTTTGTCAATTGACTATGGAGTAAAAGGCTCTTCTGCGCTTTTTTGGATCAGTGATAAGACAAGGGAAGTCTTGAAAATGAAGGAGTGGTATCCCGGAGGGTTTGCGTATAAAGTCAGGCTGTACTAGTTTGCAGAAGGGCCGGTGTTTTTGAGCTGCGGAAGATATGTGCGTCGTTTTTCCTGATTATTCCTGGAGTACAAAGTGATAGAAATTATTTCCTTCAGATGGGAAGGTGGCACTTATACCAATATCTTGCGAAAGGTCTTTAATAAGGGGTAATCCAAGACTGTTGTTTTTTAGTTTTTCCACAAAATTAAAACCTTTGCCGTTATCTCCGGTTTTGATAAGGATTTTTTATCTTCTGTTTTATGTATAGAAATTATAAATTCATTTTTGCTGCTTAGGGAATAAGAGTATTTCAAATAATTAAGAAATATCTCGGTGATGATCAGGCCAAGATGCAGCGCACTTTTTGAAGCCAGGTGGTGATCTAAAGGTTCAATGTCTTGACGGATATTTTCTGCGACTTCCGGGTGTGAGCTTTTAAATTCATGTACCAGTTCGTTGGCGTAATCGGTCAGATTTATACTAACATAGTTATCGGTTTGATACAGCAGCTCCTGGATCTTAAGCATGGAGAAGATGCGTTGCTCGTATTCGGTAAAGATCAGGGCAGGGTCGAGGGTTTTTCCCTGGTCTTTGCTTAATCTGAGCAAACTGATCAGAATAGAGAAATTATTTTTTACCCGATGATTGATCTCCTGGATGAGGAGATCTTTTTCTTTTAATACTTTGTCAAGTCTGGATTGCGCAGCGCGCCTGTAGCGTGCTTCAAGGTTCGAGGCTAAAACAAGAGATACACTCAGCGCGAAACTCTGTTCTTCCACACCAAAATTTTTCTCCGTTTTCCCTGTTTTTTCAAAACATATCACCCCAACCAGTTCTCCCGCAATTCGCAGGGGAATATCCATCAGCGAAATGAGGTTGTGTGGAATGGAGTAAACCTCGGTAAACTCTTGGGTTAATGGACTTTCGTAAACGTTGGGAATGAGAAGTATTTTATTTTTTTGAATGGCTTCGAAATACTCCGGAAATTTTTTTTGTTTCAGCACACTGTTTTTGCCAAATTTTTTGTCCCGGGCGTCATATTCTCCTATAGAGATCAGGGCATCGTTTTTGTTGTTAAACAACCAAACATTAATTCTTTCAATTTTAAGCGCTTTTACAATGCGTCGCCCGAATTCGAGCATCAGTGAGTCTATGTCGTCACGGTCCAGCAGGTGAATTTGCGAGACATTATCCAGTTCCTCCAGAAGATCGATTGAGTCGTCGAGCATATTGAAACTTTATACTAATATAGTGTTTTATCTGAGAGAAGCAAAAAAGGCGGTACCATTAAGTGCCGCCTTTTTAAACAAGTGAGATTAAATTCTGATAACTGAGACCTGATGTTTGTCAGGAATTCAATGTGTGTCTATTAATTTCCGTCGTATACCGGTTTTATTTTCAATGGAATGTATAATCCAAATGTGAGTGTGCAATATAAATTTTTCACATTAACAGGTACGTTTACGTTGCTTGGAGCTTTAAAGCCCGGGCGACTGCCCATTTCAAGTTTCGCGCTGAAGCCCTGATCCTTTGGTTTACGCCAGAACCAACCGAAACGCCAGCCCAGGTGACTCATCTTGTCATATTTTACATCGTAGGCTTTACCATCGGTGTTCTTAAAGTCTCTGATGGCAATTACCGGGGCGAATAACACATCAATGTAAAAATCCGAATAGCGGATATTGGAGCGGGTACCATAACCACTTACATCAATAATTAAATTCCGGATGGTTCTGAATTGTAAACCTCCATACAGGGAAGTCATAGCAATACCACCCACCTGATCCATTTGTTTAACGTTGGTTCCTGAACTGTCTTTAAAGATGTAGGAATCTTTTGCTGTTTTGTAAGGCATGCCACCAACGGTGAGCAAAGTATCCACAAAGTTTTTGTAATCCAGTGTGTTGGTGTATTGCTGAAACCCACCACGCAAGGCTACAATTAACCAGCATTTTGCGGGCACCCCACCTTTAATGGAGACTGTTGTACGGGTGTTGCCCGAGGTGGTCTGACTTAAAATAATGGGTACATTTCGGGTACGGGTTTTGTTAAAGAAGATCAAACCCAAACCGCCTTCCATGTTAAAATAATTGCGGGTGTTGTCGTTTGATTTTTTATAGAGATTGGTTCCAAAACCTGTGCGCATGTCGAAATTAGCAAGGAGACGTTTGCCAATCATATGTTCGGCACGTAAGCCCCAGCCGAAAGCGTAGGAGTTGTGACCGTTTACGTCAATAAAGAAGGGATCGATCGCAAAGGAAAAGTTTTTAATGTCGTGCGGATCGTCTTTTTCGTAAGTATAGGAAATCGATTGCGCCTGAACCAGTAAGGTATTAAGCACTAAAAAGGCTATTAAAAAGGAGTATATGTTCTTTTTCATGATATGTCTTATTAGGGAGGTTAGAAAAATTTGGTTAAACCTATTCTGAGAACAAAGGATTTTACTTTGGCTTGTGCTTCAGTACCCGTTCCTGAACCATCCGATGGTTTCGGAATGTAGGTCATACTCTTGCTGTAAAAACAAGGCATAATAGACAATCCAAATTTTTGATAAAAGGAATAGCCGATTGTTCCCTCAAAATAAAGACCATGGCCTTTGGTAACAAAAGACTTCTTAGCGTAAAGTTCATATCCCACTTTGCCCACTACCCTGAATTTTCCGAATTTCTTGTAAGCAAGAAGTCCCAGCCCATAATTATAATAGCTTCTTTGTTTCAGTGGTCTGTTCAGTGAATCCAGGTTAGAGGTGGCTATCCCAAGATTACCGTTAAACCCGAAACGAAACTGGTCACCGTCTCCAAACAAATACCCCAAACGTCCCGAACACATGGCTCCCTCGGCTTTGGATATTTTTAACCGGTCGTCATTGGCTTTGTTTGTTTGTGTGGCCCCGTAATAGAGCGCACTGAAATCAAGATTGGTGTACCAGTGACTGGTGAGCCGATCTATCATTAAAATGGGCATACCGGCAGCGTAACGGTATTTGCTGAACTGGGGATTGCCGCTTACTTTAACGTTTACAAAACCTACCTGCAAACCCGGAAAGTACTGGCAATTCATTCCTACTCCCTGCGCCTTTCCCAGAATAAAGGATGCGAGTAGTGTTAATGTGATCAATGTTTTTTTCATACCTGTTTTTTCTTAAGTGTGTGTGTCCCTGATCTGTTTTCTCTTAAAGTAACCGATTGAGTGCGAAGATGACGGTACAGAGCAGGTTTACTTTTAAGTGTGTTTGTTGCACCAAAATTGCGGTTTCACAGGCTTTTGATAAATACCCAATGCGGGGTAAAAATATATCCGTGCCAGTGGGTATATTTATTTTTAAGTATGCGTAAAATCTTTACTTTTACCGGAACAAAACCATGTGTGCCGTTTATCCAAAAATTAAAGTATATATCGTAGATGATCACCAGATCATGATCGATGGAATTAAAGCCTTGCTTAAAAATTCGGAAGGTTTTGAGATCATCGGCGAACATACAAATCCGCTTCTGGCAATTTCCGACATTCAGAATAAGGCCGCACAGATTCTCATCACCGACGTGAGTATGAAGGAAATGAGTGGTATTGAACTGGCAAAAAAAATGCGCGCGCTCATGCCTGATTTAAAAATCCTGGCGCTCTCCATGTATGGAGACCGGGGAACAATCTCAGAAATGCTGGTAGCAGGAATCAATGGCTATGTACTCAAAAATACAGGGACAGAAGAACTGGTGAACGCATTAACACGCATTGCATCGGGACAGCAGTTTTTTAGTGAAGAGGTAACAGCTGAAATGATGAAGTCTTTTTCACAACCTAAAGACGATGTACAAAAAGAAACGGTGAACCTCACCGGACGTGAAATTGAAATCGTAAAACTGATCGCGGAGGAATTAAGTAACGCGCAAATTGGCGACCGGCTGTTTATAAGTGAACGAACTGTGGAAACACACCGGAAAAATATTTTCAGAAAAACAAACACAAAGAGCGTGGCGGGACTTATAAAATATGCCATGCACCACAAACTCATCGAGAGTTAGCCCTCATCTCTCCGTACCAGCACGGAGCTAAATTACCCAGCTCAGGGTATTTTAAAACACGGTAGAATCAAGCAATTTTGACTAAACTCAAATAAAAACGGGAAAGGACGTTCTTATCCATAATCCGTTTAATTTGACCCAAACATGCTTTACAGTACTAATTGCTCTGCACATGAAAGAAACGTTTCTTATTTATTTCCTCATCTGGAATTCCCTTCTGCTAGTTTTTTTTCTGATTTACAGAATAGGGACTAACCGCCGTCATAAAAAAGAGAATTCTCTTAAAGAGCAGGTGCAGGAAGCGCTTACAAAGTCCCTCATTGAAACAGAAGAAAAGGAAAAAGCCAGGGTAGCGAGAGAATTGTACGAAGGGATTGGGCAGCAATTATCTGCTACAAAAATCAATATTTCGGTGTTGCAAAATTTTATGAGTCAAACCACTCAGGCAGACAGGTCTTTGTTGAATCATGCGCTGGAATTATTGGACGACTCGGTGAAAGAACTAAGGGTGCTTTCGCAAAGTATGGTACCTCACACCCTTATTAAATCCGGGCTGGTTACAGCCATGCTGGAGTACGTTAATAAAACAGAGTCCTCGGATAGGTTTAAAATAAATCTGGAAATTATAGGGGAGGTAGGGCGTTTTGAGCAAACCAAAGAGATAGTGCTTTTCAGGGTGCTGCAGGATTTAATTACTAATTGTGTAAAACACGCGGACGCCACAGAGACAAACGTTCAGATAGTTAAACATGAAAAAGAACTCAGCATTCTGGTGGTGGACAATGGTAAAGGTTTTAACGTAGAAGAAGCTCTGCAGCGGGAAAAGTGTTTTGGATTAAAAAATACCCGCTGCAGGGTTGCCTATTTAAAGGGAAACCTGTTCTTTGATTCCCGGATAAACCGGGGCACGTCGGTAAGCATTGAAGTGCCTCTGCCTTTGTAGGAAGAAGAGGTATGTGAACAAAAGAAAATTACTGTTTGTTCTTTTCAAAATACTTCATCGTGCCTTCTGGCGACATGAGAACAGGCACTTGATTCCAATCATCGTATTTTGCGAGTAGTCCTGTTCTTCGCGCAGGGTCGTTGGCCGCTTCTTTCAAGTCCGTAAAATAATCCTTAAAATCACTGATCACGTCAATGCCACCCATTTTGCCATGACCGGGAACAACCTGGTGAATATCGAATTGTTTGGGAAGCGCTTCTAAAACTTCCATGTACGCGTAAGGATTGGCAACACCCATCAGAACAGGAGCTTGTTTATTAAGGACTACATCCCCGCCAAATAGTAATTTTCGTTTATGCAGGTAAACAAGCACGTCGCTTTCAGAATGCACGTTTTTACCAAGATTTACAAGAGTGACCGTGTCATCTCCCATTTTTATGTCCATACGGTCTTTCAACCACTGCGTTGGCATGCTTTCTTCATCCGCCTCCTTTAACCAGAGTTCCTTACCGTAATTTGCGCCGGCAAGAATGGTGGATCCTTTATAGTATTTGTTTCCTCCAATATGGTCGGGATGAATATGTGTATTGATGACCAAAATGGGTCTGTTACCCGCAAGCTGTTTTACTTGTTTAGAAAGGGCTTCTGCCGCATCATCCATTTTGGTGTCAATCACTATCACCAGACTATCCGATTGAAGGATGCCGGAGTTACCGCCGCCGCCCATCACCAGGGTCAGGTCTTTATCGTATTGAATAATTTGTGTTTCTTTCATTTTCTGCATGAAAGGGTAGAGGTATTTGAAAAAGAGGAAACCTCCAACACAAGCAAGTACCAGCGCGACAATGCCCAGCCATTTAAGGACTTTTTTAAAGATTTTCATAATGTAATTTAAAGGGATTTACACAGTTAAAATTAACCATACAACAAACAGGAAGCAAATAAGTTTGAAGAACGTTTTTAGCCCCTGTTGGTGTTTTCACCAACAGGGTATGTGCATGTCAAATTCAGCGTACAGATTTGATGGAAGGTAAATTTTCCGCGGGTGAAAACACCCACAAGATCTAAATATTAAGACGAATAGAGACTATTCCAAGGGACTCGCCTCGTTTACTTTTTCGCCGGCTTTGTAAAACTCAGTACGTTCTAC
>CAZMHW010000002.1:27111-37771 GCA_964566105.1 uncultured Akkermansia sp. | reverse complement strand
GTACGACACATTGGGCACCGTTGTAATTACGGTCATGTTAAACTCACGTTCCAGGCGTTCCTGAATGATTTCCATGTGCAGCATGCCTAAAAAGCCACAGCGGAAACCAAAACCAAGGGCGGCCGAACTTTCAGGTTCCCAGGTCAACGAAGCGTCGTTCAACTGCAGCTTTTCCATACTGTAACGTAGCTCCTCAAAATCTTCGGTATCTACAGGATAAATTCCCGCAAATACCATGGGCTTCACGTCTTCAAAGCCTTCAATTCCTTTTTCGCAAGGACGGTCAAAATGCGTGATGGTATCTCCCACCTTAACTTCGCGGGCTTCTTTAATTCCCGAAATAATGTAACCTACATCTCCGCAACTTAATTGACTCCGGGGTTCCTGCTTTAATTTCAAAACGCCAATCTCGTCCGCGTTGTAAGAAGCTCCCGTATTTACAAATTTTACCTTTTCGCCTTTTTTAATGGTTCCATTCACGATTTTAAAATAAGCAATGATGCCACGGAAGGAGTTAAAAACTGAATCAAAAATCAAAGCTTGCAGCGGTGCCTGAGGGTCGCCCACCGGTGGTTTTACGCGCTCGATAATCGCAGATAAAATTTCTTCTATACCCATACCTGTTTTTCCACTGGCAGGAATTACTTCAGAGCGTTCACAGCCAATGAGGTCCACAATTTGGTCGGTGACCATCTCTGGTTCCGCACTTGGCAAATCCATCTTGTTTAAGATCGGTATGATGGTTAAATCGTGTTCAAGTGCGAGGTAAAGATTAGAAATAGTTTGTGCCTGAATCCCTTGTGCTGCGTCAACAATTAACAGAGCGCCCTCGCAGGCAGCAATAGAACGTGAAACTTCATAGCTAAAATCTACGTGACCGGGAGTATCAATTAAATTCAACACGTATTTTTCACCTTTGTAGGTGTAGTCCATTTGAATGGCGTGGCTTTTAATGGTAATGCCACGTTCTTTCTCAAGATCCATATCATCAAGCACCTGATCCTGCATGTCCCGCTTGTTAATGGTGCCGGTATATTCTAATAAACGATCGGCCAGGGTGCTTTTACCATGATCGATGTGTGCAATAATACAAAAGTTACGGATGTTCTTCATTTCCTGTCTATCTCTGTTTTTTAAAGGGTTACAAATATAGTAAATTGCTGGAAATGAAAGGGGTTAAGAAAATGAATAATCAGCTAATTGATGTTATTTTTGCATTTTCTAATTCTTTAAACTTTATCATATTTTGCCCTTCGATCCCTTCAGCATAGACCTCCCCGTCACCGAAATCATCCCTCGGGTCAAAGAGCAATTATCCCAACACAATACGCTTATTGTAAACGCCCCACCGGGTGCCGGTAAAAGTACCTTGCTGCCCCTTGCCTTGATGGAAGAGACCTGGCTTGCGGGAAAAAAGATCATTATGCTGGAACCCAGACGCCTTGCCGCACGAACAATTGCCGCGCGAATGGCCTCTCTATTAAACGAAGATCTGGCGCAACGTGTAGGTTATAGAATTCGTTTCGACAATAGAATTGGAAGTAATACGATTATTGAAGTGGTCACCGAAGGAATCCTCACCCGAATGCTTCAGGAGGATAACGCGCTTGAACGTGTTGGCTTGGTTATTTTTGACGAGTTTCACGAAAGGAGTCTTAATGCCGACGTAGCCCTGGCGCTTTGCCGGGAAGCTCAACAAATTCTTCGCCCTGACTTACGAATCCTTGTGATGTCTGCCACGCTTAACATGCCGCAACTCACAGCCTTGTTAAATGCTCCTGTTGCTGTGAGCCAGGGAAAACAATTTCCTGTGGAAGTCATTTACACTTCTGATGCAGACGAAACGATGTTACCTGAACTTACCGTAAGTACTGTGATAAGAGCGCTTCAAGAAAAACCAGGAGATATATTGGTGTTTTTACCGGGTGAAGGGGAGATAAAAAAATGTGAAGAGCTTCTTAAAACAAAGCTCGAGGATGTTTCCATTCACCCTCTCTATGGCCAGTTACCCCCGCAACAGCAGTTTCTGGCCATCATGCCCAATAAATCTGGAAAACGTAAGATTGTACTCGCCACATCCATTGCAGAAACAAGTTTAACCATTGAAGGCATTCGTATTGTTGTGGATTCCGGGTTTGGGCGTAGCTCTAAATTTGATTCTAGATCAGGATTATCCCGCCTGGAAACAACCCGGATCTCCAAAGACTCGGCTGATCAACGCGCAGGTCGCGCAGGACGTTTAAGCAGCGGTACCTGTTATCGTATGTGGACCAAAGCCACACATGAACGCCTTCAGGATCATAGGGTGCCTGAGATCATGGAGGCAGATCTTTGCGACTTAGTGCTCGACATGGCTCAATGGGGAGTAAACGATATACAACAACTTGCCTGGTTAAACCCTCCTCCAAAATCTGCATTGTTACAGGCAAGTGAAACGTTGCACCAGATCAATGCTCTTGAAAACAACAAAATCACTGAGCATGGAAAACAGATCCACAAATTAGCCTGCCATCCACGCCTTGCACACATGCTCTTGCTTGCTAAAGAATTAACAGACAAACAACTCGCAACAGACATTGCTGCGGTGCTGGAGGAGCGCGATCCTTTGCCCCGCGATTCGGGGATTGACATTAATTTACGCATAGAGGCTTTACGAAGAGCAAGAAATACTAACAGTTTAGGTAACCGCTTTACACGAATTGAAAAGGTAGCGGCTTCTTACCGTAAAATGCTGAACGTTCCCGTAAATAATGGTCCTGTGGACGTTTTTGAAACAGGTTTATTGTTAGCATATGCGTACCCTGAACGTATTGCTTCTGCGCGACCCGGAAATAACGCACAGTTTCAATTAGCCAATGGCCGCATTGCCGCAGCAGGACATAAAGACGATCTGGCACATGAGCCCTGGCTGGCAGTGGCGCACATGGACCTGAGGGACGGACTCGGAAAAATATTTCTTGCCGCACCATTAAATCCTAAAGATCTGATCTCTCTTGTAAAGGAACAGGAAGTCATTATGTGGGATACCCGCAAAGGCGGGCTGATCGCCACCAAAGAATTAAAAATAGGCAGTATTGTTTTACAGTCTAAACCGTTAAAGTCTCCGAGTGAAGAGCATTTAGTGGAAGCGATTTCAACTGCGATTAAAAACGAGGGAGAAAACCTGCTTGACTTTGATGAGAGTATGGTTCAGCTTCAAAACAGAATTTTAAGTTTACGTATCTGGAATGCTGAAGAGGCTTGGCCGGAGGTAAGTACCACAACACTTTTGATAAATAATAAAGAGTGGCTGGGACCTTATTTAAAGGATATAAAAAGACCAGAAGATTTAAGAAAAATAAATCTGTCAGAAGCCCTTTATCATTCCTTAGATTGGGAAAAACAACAGGCGCTCAATGCCCTGGCTCCAGCAAAAATAGACGTTCCCAGCGGTTCAAAAATTTCCATTCATTATTTTCCCAATGGCGCAACACCTGTATTGTCTGTCAGATTGCAGGAGGTTTTTGGTTTACGCGACACCCCAAAACTTAACAACGGAAAAAACACTGTGGTCATGCATCTCTTGTCGCCAGGTTACAAGCCTGTTCAGGTCACATCAGACCTCAACAGTTTTTGGAACAATTTATATTTTGAAGTTAAGAAAGAGCTGCAACGCCGGTACCCTAAACATTCTTGGCCTGACGATCCATGGACTGCCGCTGCTGTGGCGAAAGGGAGAAGTCAGAAAAACAAATAAGCAGAGTCGCAGTCACTTAGAAATAATTAATGGACCAAAGAGGTCATCACTGAGTTTGCTGAATCCAGATTAGTTAGAACGAACTTGAGAGTCAGTTCGAGCGGAGTCGAGGGTCAGTTCGAGCGGAGTCGAGAACCCCTCTCCAAATCAATCTTTTCATCGCCTTCCTTATAAGCCATGTACGTAAAAATAAACTGGAACATCTCTTCACTTGTTTTCATACTCTCCACGCCATTTCCCTGTGTGATCGTTTGTGGTGGGTGGTATGGATTATTCGGATTCGAATTTGTATTATCAAAGGATCCATATACATGTATACTGCTACCTTTTTCAAGTTTTACAGGGTGTTTAAATGTATAGTAATATTGCCACCTGAAATCCCATTTTTTTATGCGGATAAGTGGAATGGTATCTCCGTTCGGTTTTAAGGCAAAAGCCCAAAAGGTTTTCCCTATCAGGTGCATGTGCGGATTAACTGACAACACAGAGATGTCAGATCCTAAAGTAGTTTGCGTATGAAAGGTTTTTATTTCATTCGGTGGAATAATAAATTCCGGTTCTATTTTAGAAATACCAAATGTACCCAGTTGTGTTTCGACCACCCTTCTTTCAATTGGGGTCTTCCTGAAAAAGACATTAATGTAACTGCTGTCAGACAGATCTTTATTGCTGGGACCGTAGTGTACATTGTTGAGTAAAAACAATCCATTCTTCTTCATTCTACAACCTCCAACTTCCTTTGGATAAGAGGGTGGTACATATCCTGGAAGATAATAGACAGTATTTGGCGTTAGAGTTGGGTACGTAGGTTGTCCTTTGTCGGTGTACGGTATATGCATCGTTTTATACACATCCATTACCTGCGCTCTCGTATCCGTGTGAATAGATTCTCCCGTCAGATAGTCAAACTGACGGCCTTCATCGTAACTTACCAAATGGCCATGTACATGATGAATCAGTTTACGCTGGTCTGGAACAAATTCAGCGAAATCGAGAATAGTATCTTTATCCATCTTGTAAGGATACTTCATGATAAGAAAGGCGTCCGTTCCATTTCCTTTTATGCTTACGGCTTTTTGCGCGCGAATAACGAGATCTGGCTTTCCGAAATAAGAACCTGTATAAAACTGGGGCCGTGGTGGTTCCTTTAAAGTATCGCCGCGCGACAAACCATTGTCCACCCAGTTTTTAATCCATTCTATTTCTGTCTCGGTTAACGTGTTCTCTCCGACAAAATGAGTGTAAGACACCTCTGCAGGCCAGGGCGGCATGTAACGACTTTGTGTAACAAATTTTATAAGCTTTGCTTTTTTAACCGCGTCGGAATAACTCAGCAGGCTAAACGGCCCTGCTTCACCGGGTCTGTGACAAGACGCACAACTTTTGTAAATAATCGGAGCAATATGCTCGCTCCAGGTAATTTTCGTTTCGTCCCACATTTGTCTTTCCTTTTTCTCCGGACTACAGGAAAAACAGAAAACCAAACAAATAATGGTGTTTCGAAAAGTATTAAGCGTCATGCTTTGCCAAAGATACAAAGATCTAATAATTGTAATATGGAGAAATCATGAGATAAACCACAACTCCCGTTACGGTAACATACAGCCAAATAGGATAACTGAAACGTGTTAACTTTTTATGCTTTTCCCGCTGATCGGTTAATCCGTAATAAAAAGACAATAATACCATCGGTAGAACGAGAATAGCGAGAAAAATATGCGACAAAAGTATCACTAAATAAATGGGTTTTATCCCACTCACTGCCGCGCTTTCCATTGCGCTCATAACACCGTCATGATCCGCGTCTCCGTATTTTGTGTCAGGAATAAAATAGTGCGCAGTTACATAACTCAATAAAAATAACGTGCTGAGTACAAATGCAGTAAGGTTTAGCTTCTTATGCAATTCTATGTTTCGTTTACGGATCGCCATTAAAGAAAAAATCAATAACACGCTGCAGCTCCCGTTTAGAATAGCGTTAAGCATTGGCAACTTATAAATGAATCCGGGAAATGAATCCGGATGTGGGATCCATTTCTGGTTTAAGATCGTTACCAGAGCACACACCACGATGGTAGTGAGATAGGCGGTCCATTTAATTGCTTTTTCGTTAGATACAGTAAGTAATGCCATGTTTAAATTTTCGGCTAATTTAAGGCCTGTAAGCTTCATAAAAAAGAAAAAGACGGGTGTTTGCCCGTCTTTTTCAATTATTGTTGTTAAGATTACTTTTGAAGCGCATTCAGTTGTTCCTGGCTTACTCCAGTAGACGAGTAGCCACCATCGTGGTACAAGTTTTGCATGGTTACCATTCGCGTTAAGTCGCTAAACAAACTTACACAATAGTTAGCGCAATCTTCTGCGCTCGCGTTCCCTAATGGCGATTGCAGTTCGGCAAAGTCATAGAAATCCATGAAGCCTTTAACACTGGTTCCCGCTTTGGTTTTGGTTGGTGACTGAGAAACTGTATTAATTCTCACTTTTTTCTTTAAGCCATAGTGGTATCCGAAACTGCGTGCAATACTCTCTAACATAGCCTTAATATCTGACATGTCGGTATAAAAAGGAAATGCTCTCTGAGCGCCCATATAGCTTAAAGCAACCACAGAGGCCCATTCGTTTAACGCGTCGAGTTTGTGCGCTGCCGCCAGCATTTTATGAAATGAAAGGGCCGAAATGTCGATCCCCTTCTGGTAATAATCATAATTTAATTCTGTGTAAGGAATGTCTTTGCGCATATTAACGCTCATACCAATCGAATGCAAAACAAAATCAAGTTTACCGCCAAGATGTGCGATTGACTCCGTATAAAGTTTTTCGATTTCCTCATTGTTAGTGGCGTCTGCAGGAATAATTTTAGAGCCGGTTTTTTCTGCCAGTTTATTGATCTCACCCATACGCATGGCGATTGGAGCATTGGTTAACACAAATGTAGCACCCTCTTCGTGTGCCTTCAATGCAACCTGCCAGGCAATTGAATTTTCATCTAACGCACCGGTAATTATCCCGCGTTTTCTTTTTAATAAATTATAAGCCATAAGTCTGTTTTAATACTGCAAATATAACATTATCGGCTTAAAATCTGCCATTACTACTTTACTTAAAATATTGCTAATTTCGTATAAAACAACACGCATGAAAAAGCCTTTAACCCTCCTTGTTTATCTTATTTTATGCCACACACTCGTTTCTCAAAACGGAATGTACATTGAGTTCAAAATCAGCTCAAGTCGTGGTAATGCAGGATCTGTAAAAGTAAATTATTCCGAAATGGGAAGCGTATCGGAATTCAGCATGTCTGTTCCTCAAATACCGGGAGGAGGCTTTGTGATGAAAACACTGAACAAAAAAAATAACCCGGGAACGGTTTATTTTATTAACGACAACAACAAAACCTATTCCGAATCGAGCCCAACCGACCCTGCCAATCAAGACACTAAAACATATAAGGTTAAAAAACTTGGAGAAGAAACCGTAAGTGGTTATAAATGTGTACACGCTTTAGTTACAGAAGGCTCAGAAACTCACGAGGTATGGAATACTAAAGACATTGCAGGGTTTGATAAATACAACGATGCGTTCAAATCAAATAAAAAAGTAGGCTCTCAAAAGCGGGACCAGGCGCTGAAAGATGCCGGGTGCGAAGGGTTTCCGGTTAAAGCTATTCACGTTAATAAAAGTAATCCCAGGGAGGGAGACGTCACAATGGAATTGGTTAAAATAGAGAAGAAAAGTTTTAATGATTCGGATTTTGAGATCCCAAAGACCTATTCAAAAACAGCTCCAGGCACCGTCGTAAATCCTGACATGAAGAGTCAGCAGGACATTATGAAAATGACTCCTGAAGAACGCGCAAAATATGCTGAAGAAATGAAAAAGAAATACGGAGGAAAATAATCAATACGTAAAATAGTCTTTCCTTAAAAAATACTCTGCAGCGTCAAGCATCTGTTTGGCCGACCTTTCCATAGAATCAGCTTTTGTTTTATGCGTGTCGTAATAATCGGTTTGATCAAGATCCAGGTATTTTTTTAAACGTTTGGTTTTTTGGGTCATTAATTCGTAAAAGAAAAAACCATCGTCGGTTACACAGCCAATCTTATCGTCTGCCGTGAAATAAACAAAAGGATGTTTTCCCTTGAGAATGTTTACACCAAAACTTGTATTCGTAAACGACAGATTTAACGCACCGGCAACCGTGCTTACCACATCTGGTTGATAGCCCAGGTTATGAGAGGTGTCTGGATTAAAAGTGTTTGGTTTATGTAACACAAACGGAATGTGGTTATAGCTCAGCGGCATTTCATAAGTTCCGTCAACCGAATAGCCATGATCTCCCAAAAAAACGAAAAGTGTGTTTTCATACCAGTCTTGCTTTTTAGCAGTTTTCATAAACTCCCCAACAGCCCAGTCTGCGTATTGTGTAGAGCGTTTCTCTTCCGTGTCAGCATCCGGTTTAAAAGGAATATCGTCAGGGATTGCCCAGGGTCCATGGTCTGACCCCGTCATAATAAATGCCAGAAAAGGTTTCGATTTATCTGAAGCATTTACGTTAGACAAAAACAGATTATAGATCTCATGGTCCGGTACGCCAGTTACACTAATACTTTTTTCTTTAGGAAGATCGAAGGCGCTGAAGGTTGTTTTATACCCGTTTTGTGTGAAAAAGCCTTGCATGTTGTCAAAGTGCGGGTCGTGCGTGCTGTAAAAAAAAGTTTGATAATTTTTTTTAAGTAATAAATTTCCAAGGGTGGTAAAGGGTTGTTTGGTATAACGTCTCAACCCGTGTTCGGTTAGCATACTGGGATACCCTGCACAGGTTGAAAAAAGACCGTTAAACGTGTGGATACCTGAAGAAAAAAAACGGTCGAAATAAAGAGACTCTTTAATGAGGTTATTAAAATTAGGCGTCAGGTTCTGCCGTCCGTGAATCCCGGTTTTATAGGAACTCATGCTTTCCATACAGACAATCACTACATTAAACGCGTGAAAAGTTGAATCGCTCATTTGTTCACGGGCAATAGACTGTTCGTACTTACCTTTTACACCGAGGTAGTTTCTTGCAAAGGCAATACTCTGGTCAATATCTTTAGGGACAGAATAATTTTTGATCTTCTGAAAAAGCAGCGAACGAAACATGGTGAAATTCGGGTTCAGCGCAATTTGATTGACAAATAAATTATCACTTACAATTGCCAGACCTTCATGCGTTGTGCTTTTTCCCGATATTCTTCCCCTGGCTCCCACGATCAGAAAGGGCACTAACAATAGCGCCACTAAGGCTGTTTTGAGAGGTTTTGTCGGTCTTTTTTCCATGCGGAGTGCATGGTCCGTGTAAAATCGTTTAACGCTCCTGTAAATAAAAATCGCGAATACAATAAATAGAAACAAGTAGCCATAATAAGAGATATTTCCGAAAATAAGTTTCAACACAAATTGCGGGGAAGCAGCCCACAAAAAAGCCTGTCTGTTCAAATGAGATCCAAACTGTTTGTAATACGGAAAATCAGCCGCAGAAATAAAAGCGTAAAGCCAGAAAATAACCAGAGTGATCACAAAACCAGACTGGTGAACTAAGTGCGTTTTTCTGTAAACAAACTCGTTTACAATTAATAAAAATACTGGCAGGAAAAGTGCATACGTAGACGCGACCATATCAAACTCAAAGCCCATTAAGAATGCCTTTCCTATCACTGAGCTGTCTATCTCAGAACCGTCTATGGTTTTAAATCCGAAATAAAATATCAATCTGCACAAGCTTAGGATACCAAACTCCAGCAAAAATAATTTGATGGCTGTAATCAGAAAAGAAGGCAGAGAAGCCAGAAATCTGTTGATCATAAATTGGTATTGAATCCTAACTTTGCGTTAAAATTGTGATTAGCTTAAATTAACTTTCAAAGTTAGAAAATATAATCATACACGCTTCCAGTGAGGCTCTCAATCCGTTAAAATTGTGATAAGTAATTTCGCTCAAATTATTAACTTCACTCCCAAAACTATCAAAACAATTTTTTACATAGCGCTATTATCCCTTGCAATTCTCATAGGACTTGTTTATTTCGCGCCTATTGCTTTTACTGCCTGCGCTCCGAATAGCCTCTGGTGCCATCTGGCTTACTGGTTCACCAGCTCCGGAGGACCACTTGGTTTCTTTCTGTTGTTGCTTTTAACAGGCTTCTCCTATACATTGAGCGAACAGAGCATTAAACAAAAAACGATTGTATTTTTAAAATCCATTATTTCGTTATGTCTGTTTTTTGGTGTGCTGGCGCTCATTAACGAGCGATATACCAAACCCATTCTCAAGTCGCAACGCCCAAGTCACGTTTACATGCTGAGTCAAACTAACCACATTGAGGCCATAGACTCGTTATACTCCTTAACCAAAGAAGAACGTAAACTCTATTTTGCAAACCTTATTAAAAACAACCCTTTGTCTTTTACCAAAATCGACCCTGAAATTCAACAACACTGGATCAAAGAGGCTGGTTTTTCTTTCCCCAGTGGGCACACATTTAATGCGTTTTTATTCGCCATGATCTTGTCTTACGCGATCTATAAAAACAGGAGTAAGGCTCACTTAAAAAATCTTTTTTTTATGCCCTTTGTTTGGGCTATTTTGGTCGCGGTTTCAAGAGTATCTGTTGGTGCGCATACTGCACTTGACGTAAGCGCCGGAGCAGCTTTAGGAATTGGTGTTGGAATGCTGTTTTTGTATATAGACTTTTCACGCCATTGGCTAACACGCAAAAATTAATGTTATGAAAATACTCTATGGTGTTCCAGGTGAGGGAATGGGACACGCCACCCGAAGCAAGGTAATTATAGATTTCTTACTAAAGCGAAACCACGATGTGTGCGTAGTGTCAAGTGCCAGAGCATTTCAGTTCCTTAATAAAGAGTTTCCGGACAGGGTTATTG
>CAZMHW010000002.1:10354-27101 GCA_964566105.1 uncultured Akkermansia sp. | reverse complement strand
CCGGGCCTTTCATTTTTTGGAGGCCGCTTTTCCCGGCAGGGTAATCGAGATCAAAGGCTTTCACTTTGCTTACAAAAACGCTGAAGTTTCCAAAACAGGAACATTCTTACTTAACCTTAAAGCCGCTGCTAAAAACCTGAATTATAACCTCGGCAAAAAACGTTTGTTAGAGCGCTCCTTCACACCCGACCTTGTGATAAGTGATTTCGAAAGCTTCAGCTACTTCTTTGCTAAGTTGCACAAATTGCCCGTTATCAGCATAGACAACATGCAGGTAATGGATCGCTGTGTTTTGGATATTCACATTACAAAAGAAGAAAAAAAGAATTATCAGTTGGCCAAAGGTATTGTGAATGCTAAAGTTCCAGGATGTGATCACTATTTAATCAGCAGTTTTTTCGAAGCGGAAATAAAAAAGAAAAACACCGAGATTGTTCCACCCATCATAAGACAAGCCATTCAAAACGCAATAGTAAAAAGGGGCAAACACATCATTATGTACCAAACCTCCAGTAGCCTCAAAACTATCCAGGAATGTCTTTCTCAATTACCTGACGAAGAATTTATTGTTTACGGCATGAACAAAGAGGCCAGAGAGGGCCGTGTAACCTATAAACTCTTTAGTGAAAAAGGATTTATTGAAGATCTGGCAAGTGCCAAGGCTGTGATTGCTAATGGTGGATTTTCGTTTATAAGTGAAGCTGTGTACCTGAAAAAACCGATCTATTCATTCCCCATTCAAAATCAGTTCGAACAATGGATGAATGCCGCGTACATTCAAAAATCAGGCTTTGGAAGGCATTTTTCCTGCCTGTCAGCCGATAATTTAAAATCCTTTATTTACGATCTTGCGCGTTTTGAAAAACAACTTTCGGCCTATTCACAAAAAGGGAACGAGGTGTTGTTTGCTAAGTTAGAAAAGTTGCTGACTAACTATTCTAATTGAGATTTAACAGTTCTTTCGCGTTTACCAGCGCAGACTGTGTTGGATTACTGGTGCTGAGCATTTTTGCAATTTCCATCACACGCTCCTCTTTTACCAGTTCTTTTATATAGGAAACTGTCTTGTCTTCATCGTCCTTTTTGTAAACAAACAGATGATGACTTCCTTTACTGGCCATTTGGGGCAAATGGGTAATTGTTACCACTTGCATCGACTGCCCCATCTTGAGTAAAATATTCCCGATTTTATCCGCTACATCCCCGCTTACGCCTGTATCTATTTCATCAAAAATAATGGTTGGTAATTGCTTTTTGGACGCCAGGAGGGCTTTCAGGCTCAGCATTAAACGCGACAGTTCTCCACCGCTGGCCACCTTTTGCAGCTCATTCAGGGCGGCGCCCTTGTTGGCTGAGAATAAAAACCTTACCTGATCAAAACCTGAATTAGTTAATTCCTTCTGTTGTGTCAATTCGATTTTAAAAACAGCGTTTTCCATAGAAAGGTCACTCAACATTTCCTTCACCTTTTTTTCAATGGAAGCCGTTGCTTTGTCCCTAAGGCCGCTCAGGTCCTTAGCGGTTTTTGTGCAAGAAGCTTTGAGCTTCGCAATTTCCTTATTCGTTTTTTCTATCTCAGCTGCCAGTGAATTAAATTTGCCCAGCTTCTCCTCTATCTCTTCCTTTATTTTTAAAAGCTCTTCTTCTGAAGAAACACTGTGTTTCTTTAACAGACGGTTCAGTTTATCCATCCTGGAGTTCACCTCCTCCAGCTTCGCATTGTCAAAAAGAACTTCTGTTTCCGCGTCTTCCAATTCCACGGCTAATTCTTTCAAATCAATGTATGCAGAGTTAACGCGTTCAAAATATTCTGTGTAATTTTTTCCATATTTTGAAATAGCTTGCAATGAATTTTTTACCTGACTCAAAGCGCTCAGAACATTCACATCCCCTCCATTAATGGTATTGACAGCGTTAAGCAAACTACTTTTTATGCCTTCGGCATTTTCAAGTGTCGCACTCTCTTCTTCCAACTCTTTCAACACCCCCACCTTTATTTCGGTTTGCTCTAACTCATCAAACAAAAACTGAAAGTAATCCAGTTCCTTTTTAGCCTGAGTTTCCTGTTCCAGCAATGAGTTCAGGGTGGTATTAAGTTTATTTAATTTCGAAAATTCTGTTTTGTATTCTTTAAACAAATTAAGACTTCCCGCAAAAGCATCCAATAGTTCCAGTTGAAAATTACTTTGATTTAATAGTAAGGTCTGATGTTGTGAGTGAATGTCAATGAGTTTTTCTGATAGTTCCTTCAACGCTGTTAAACTTACTACCGAGTCATTCAAAAAACTTCGCGATTTACCATCGGCACTAATTTCCCTTCTCAAAATAATAGTAGGCTCCTCATCCAGATCGTTTTCCTCGAAAAAGGAACTAAGATCAAGGTCTCTTGCCTCGAACTCAGCTTCAACGATGCATTTTTTTGTTTTGTTCTTTAAAGCAGCCATATCGGCCCTTTTGCCGAGTGCAAGCCCCAGAGCTTCCAGGAAAATGGATTTACCGGCACCTGTTTCTCCTGTAATTACTGTCAAATTACCCGGAAAAACAACGTCCATCTCGTGAATGAGTGCAAAATTGCTTATGTAGAGTCGTGTAATCCATAGCCCAATTAGGGATTATTTCGACCTTAAAAAAACCTAATTTTTTAAATAAGGGTTTATATTTTTCAACAGCGGTTTTTCATTCCCTCAACCAAACAAGCCATTTATCTTAAAAAACATCCCACTTACTAATTCAAAGACCGCTTTACCCAACTTCGAAGCCTAAGGCTCCGTATTTAAATATAAACCCCCACTCTAAAGTTTAAGTTTATGAGACAGTTAAAGATTACCAAGCAGATCACCAATCGGGAAACGGCTTCTTTGGACATGTATTTGCAGGATATTGGCCGTGTTGAATTGATCACCGCCCAGGATGAAGTTGTTTTAGCTCAAAAAATACGTGCAGGAGACCAAAAAGCACTTGATAAGTTAGTTAAGGCCAATTTACGCTTTGTTGTTTCGGTTAGTAAACAATACCAAAATCAGGGTTTAAGTTTACCCGATCTGATCAACGAAGGGAATTTTGGTTTAATTAAGGCTGCCCAACGCTTTGATGAGACCAGGGGTTTTAAATTTATTTCCTATGCCGTATGGTGGATCCGTCAAAGTATTTTACAGGCATTGGCAGAACAAAGTCGTATTGTACGTCTTCCTCTAAATAAAATTGGGGCAATTAATAAAATCAACAAAACGATGTCCAAGCTCGAACAAGACCTCGAGCGCGAACCAAGCTACAATGAACTGAGCGAGGTGTTAGACATGATGCCACAAGATATCAGCGACACACTACGAAATCAAAGTCGACACATGAGTATGGATGCTCCTTTAAGCAGCAGCAACGAAGACGGTGGCAGTATGTACGACCTCATGCAAAACGAAGCTTCCCAAAACCCCGATAAGGTTCTTTTAACTGAAAGCCTTCAAATGGAGATTTTCAGGGCCCTGAATACCCTGACCGAAAGAGAAGCAGATGTAATAAAGCTGTTTTTTGGCCTGGCTGGCAAGCACCCTCACTCTTTGGAAGAAATTGGAGAAAAATTCCAATTGACCCGCGAAAGAGTTCGTCAAATTAAAGAAAAGGCTGTAAGACGCTTAAAACATGGCTCCAGAAGCCGCTTGTTAAAAGCATATCTTGGGTAATTGGCCTTTGTTTCTTTCTTAGTCTGCACAAACTGGTAGCCGGTTTAAGGGCAATGGGTTGAACAATTGTTTGTTTTGCGTATCAAATAAAACATATATTTGGCGCTATGAACAGCAGGATTCTCTATCTTGACGGACTCAGAGGGATACTCGCTATAATTGTATTTCTTCATCATTTTCTCTATCTCTTTTATCCCGAGCTCATTTTTGGCGGGAGTTACGAGACTTTTATTAAACAAGGTCCCTTTTCTATTCAAAGAATCATTGGTCTCACCCCCCTCAACATTCTATTTAATCCGGGCTTCGCGATTCACTTTTTCTTTCTTTTAAGTGGATATGTTCAGGCCCAGGCTTATTTTAAGAATCCTCATGTCTCTTTTTTACAAAAAAGCCTGTTAAAGCGCTATTTCCGTCTCGCCTTTCCTACCCTTTCGGTTGTTATTTTGGTATTCTTTTTTCATAAACTTCATTTTGTGCACAAAGAACTGATTTCTCCAAACGTCCTGAATTCGCAGTGGGTATCGGGCTTGATGCCAGATAACCTGAGTTTTTTACAAGTCCTGAAGGAAGGGCTTTTCGATTGTTTCAGGGGCAATTCACGTTATTATCAGATACTCTGGACCATGTCTACCGAACTCATCAATTCTTTTGTGGTTCTCGGACTTCTTTTACTATTCCACAATCTCAAACATCAAATACCTGTGTTTGTCAGTATCATTTTAGTGCAGTTCGTTATTCTAGGAGAGTACTACAGTATGGCCTTTGTATGTGGAACATTGTTTGCAAATCTGCAGGTCAATTCCAACAAATTCAGATCTGTTTTTAATACAAAAGTGATTAAGTATTTGTGTTTACTTGGCGGCCTTTATTTTAGCTCTTATCCTTTTACCGGATATCAAAACGCGGCAGCCAATTCGGTATATGCCCCCATTTCCTTTTTTGATACCTATCCTCACGTGATCAGCTATCTTATCGGAGTTCTATTGTTATTCTGTTTTTTGTTACACTCAAAGGCGGCTCAGGAACTTCTTACAAAAAGAATAGTTTTATTTTTTGGCCAGATTTCTTTTATGTTTTATCTGATTCACTTTTTACTTTTACTAAGTTTTACGCCCTGGCTCTATCATTACCTTTCGGCCCAGTACAATACAAATTTGACCTTAGGCGTTTCTTTGTTAACGTCATTCGTTCTAACAACAAGTGTCTCGTTTTTACTCACGAAAATTATAGATGCACCGGTTATAAAGGCGTGTAACACTTACGTGAAAAAGTTTTTTTAGTGCCTCATTACTTGCTCAGCATCACAAAAGCGCTCCAATAAAAAGGCTCCTTGTACTTAAGCTTTAATTGTTTCACCGCATCGGCAAAGGACTGCGACTTGTTCCCCGTTTTAGCATAGTTCGTATAAAACAGAGTCATCAACTGCATGGTAGCCTCATCACTTACACTCCATAAACTCATGATAATACTCTTTGCCCCTGCAATTAAAAAGGCTCTTTGTAGCCCATAAACTCCCTCTCCCTGTTTAACGCTTCCCAGGCCGGTTTCACAGGCACTTAACACCACGAGGTCTGTTTTGTCGAGACTAAGACTCATGGCTTCATAGGCAGTTAAAATGCCATTCTCACTGTTAGGAGAGGGGTGGAAGTTTTCGTCAAAAACATTATCGCAGTTGGCCAAAAGAACGCCACTGCGCAACAGAGGATTTTCTTTAGCAGCAGAAATATCAATACCCAAAACTTTATTTGTTTCCATCTGACTCAAATCCGCCAGAAAATATCCGTGTGTGGCTATATGCAAAATACTTGGTGAGACAATTTGTTTAACCTTTGCTTCTGTCGCTTTATCGCCAAACAAAGCCGTGGTCTTAACTTTAAAAGTATTTAGAAGTTTGGTGATGTTCTTTACCTCCGCTTCTGTGCCGGGTAGCTGATCTATGATGCCATTTTTACCATAGAGAGGATTACCAATTAAAAATGCTGTTGCTGGTTTTAAAGCAGCTGTTTCGCTCGCTTTCACATCCAGAACGTCACGGGTGTTGCCTACAAACTGTATGGCATATTTATCTACGAGGTACTTACCCCCACCATCCTTAAGTGCATTTATACTCAATTGATGATATGCTCCATCTAAGGACAAATAAATACGGGTTGTGCCTTTGAGCTGCTCGTCGAGTATTTTCCAGGTTAAGCCATAGGCTTCATTCTCCGGTTTTACGTTGATCGTTTTATCTCTGAAATCACTGATTGCCGCTTTTATTTTTTCTCCTTCTCCCAGGTCCACTAATTTTACATCTGCGCTGGTCAAAACAAGTGCTATGTAATTTTCCTTTCCGGTAAAACCGTTCTTATATTCATTGAGCTCAACAATTTCTATAGCACTTTCATTTGCTTTAAATAGTTTTTGAATGTCTGTCAGATTAACCGGTTTTTCCTCAGCGCTCTCTTTGAATAGTGCGCTTTTTTGGGAAAGTTCCCGTTCAAGTTCATCTGCACGACGCTTCAAACTGTCCAGATTTACCTTTTCCTGAGCCAACTCCTCTTTACTTAACTGGTATGCCTGATTCAGATTTTCTTTTGTTTCAAGCCACTGAACATAAGTGGCTTTAAGCCCCTCGTCCGTACTGGAAGAAATAATGTTTCGGATTTTGGAAGAGTTGTTTAACAAAAAGCCTTTTGTGTTGACCACGGTATTGTAGAATTGTTTAACGAGTTCCGGATCGGATTTAGAATTTTGATACGCAAAAGCATAGTACCTCTGTAAACGCACATTTGTTTTTTCCCAGTAAAGCGTTTTTTCGTTATCGTTCAACGCGTCAAAAAATGTGTTAATGTAACTCAAGGTATTGTCAAGAATTATTTTGTAATTGCCTTTTGTTTCCGCTATTTTATTATTCTGCCATTGGGTTAATGCCAGATCTTCAAGTGCCTGAATATAGTTGGGGTGACTTGTTCCGTAAATTTCCTTTTTATTTTCCACCACCTTACTAATTAGATCCAACGCCTTTTCGGAACTGTTGGTATATCGGTAGAAATTAGCAAGTTCTTGTTGAACGGCCACAGTGGCCGGATTTTTGTCACCTAGTTTTCGTTTGTTTATATCATAGGCGCTCATTAATAATTTTTCAACTTCTGTCGTTTTACCCATTTCCATATAGAGCTGGGCTAATCCTTTTTTTAAATGAGCGAGATCCGGATGTGCGCCTAATTTTTTTTCTTTAATGGCAATGGCCTTCAGGTATAAATCTTCTGCGTTTGAATACTTTTTTTCAAAGCGGTAAATATTTGCCAGGTTTACCTGTAGTTTAATAAAATTGCTGGAATTGTTTTTTAATGCCGCTGAAGCTTCCGTAAGGCTTCTGTTCATCTGTGCCTCTGCATCCTTGAGTTTGTTCATGTCAAGGTAAGTCATTGCCAAGTTATTATAAAGCAGTGCTTTTGCTAATGGGTCATTCTGGCTTTCTGCCAGGTCCAGAGCCTTTTTAAGATCGGCCTCCGCCTCGGTGTAATAGCCTGTCTCCTTTTTTAATACCGCATTATTGTTTATAGAAACAATTAACATGCCTTTGTTTTCTCCAGACTCCCGCAGGCCTATAGCCTGTTCGTTAAACGATTTTGCTTTGTTGTATCTGCCCCGTGATTGATAAAGAAGTCCTAGGTCACTTATTGTTTGAGCGTAGTTTAGTGAGCTTGTCTTTCCATCTTCTTCGTACAAAATTTTTGCAAGTTTAAGGCTTTGTTCTGCCAGGTAAAACTTGTTACTGGCCATAAGGAGTTCTCCGTTTTTTAAATTTGTATAGGCCCTGTCTTCGATACTTTTCTCTTCGTTATTGGCCACCTTGGCCGTATTGAGCAATGTGCTGCTAAACGCATTACCCTTTTCCTCAGCCTCAAATGTGCCGCTATTGTCCAAAAAAGAAATGGCATAATTAAAATTACTCTCATCATACTCTTTTCGTTGTTTCTCCAGGCTCTCTGTAGCTTTTTCCCTTGCCTTTTCTTTTACCTTGTCTTTTGACTCATTAGCCTTGTCTTTTAAAAAACCACCTACGTTAATTTGTGACATGCCATTTAAAAAAAATGTCACTAAAATCATCAGTCCCGATATTCTCATACTTCGCAAAATTTGTTCACTAAAATTAGGTAGAATTTTATTAAAACCGATTTGTTTAGAAGATTTTATGTGGATATTGGATACAAAACATAGCCTTCTTACATTTAATGATTGTAGTGAATGCGTTATGAGACATTTTTTCCTTTTTGCTTTATTTATTTTTTGCCGATCTCTGCAGTCACAGGATACGGTAAAAGTAGCGCTGAATCTCAGTCCGGAGCAGATAGCGGAACAGGATTATAACAATGGGTTAAACGCCTTAAAAAACAACGATCCCTACAAAGCGATAGAGCTCTTTTCAAAATGCCTTCTTGTAAAACCTGATTTCGATAAAGCCTTTTCTAACCGTGCCATTGCTTTTACGAACACCAGCAAATACCCTGAAGCTATTGCAGACCTCGAAAAGGCTATTAAATTAAATCCTCAGAATCCAGATAACTTCTTTAATAAAAGTCTTGTTTATTTGCGGCTTCACCAAAAAGACAGTCAAAACGTAGCCCTGGACAATTGCCTTAAATTAAACGGCGAACACGCTGAAGCTTCATATTACAAAGGCTTGCTTTCCTATGAGGCAGGAGAACTAGACAAAGCTATTGGCTATTACTCTGTGGCCATCCTTTCCAACCGGAATTATACTTATGCCTATAACGACCGGGCCAGCGCAAAACGCGCCAAAGGGGAGCTAGATGAAGCCATTGCGGATTACGAAAAAGCGTTGCTTATGGACAGTTCTTTGGCTTTTGTTTACAACAATATTGGTTCTGCCTACCGCTTAAGAAAAAGTTATTCTAAAGCCATTGAAGCCTATTCCCGGGCCATCAAAATTGATCCTAACTATCTTATGGCCTTAAATAACCGAGGCGTCGCTCATTTCGACAACAACGACCTTGCTTCTGCTCAAAAGGATTTCGAAAATGTCTTATCCCGGGATCCAAAAAATTCTTCCGCTTACAATAATCTGTGTTCTGTTGCCCTCAAAAACAAAGATTATAAGAAAGCCAGGGATCTTGCCTCCCGCGCCATCGAACTGGATCCAAAAAACGGTCCCGCCTATTACAACAGGGGAATAGCGCAACAACTTTTACGTGAGGAGCAAGCTTGCTGCGCCGACTGGAAAAAAGCACTGGAACTAGGTGTTAGCGGGGCAAAAGCCTTTATTAATGCGTCCTGCAACGATTAACCGTATTCTATGAGCATGAAAAAACTTATATCTCTTAGCTTTTTTTTATTTATCTTCTCAAAGGGTTATGCACAAAGTGTAGAGTTTGAAAAAGCTAATTTTCCTGGAAAAAAAGATGAACTAAAGGACGCTATCAGGAAACTGGATGTTGGCACAGAATTTTATGTGCAGGGCCGTAAGGAGTTTGATGAAAAAAGAAGAAGTTTTTTGACCTTAAACCGCTACCTCCCCATGAGTCAAAACGATCATCATAAAGCCGGTTTTGAGATGTTTAGAAACGCGTTTACCCCGCTCAGTGATGCCAATCGCTTTAATCCTAATAATTACGAATTGAACTACATGCTTGGTTTTATTTGGTTTAATACCGATCCTACCAGCAAAGAAACGCTCAAGTTCTTTGAAAATGCCATGGCATTGAAACCAGCCGGGGAAAGTGATCTTCCATTCTGGTTGGCCTGGACCTATCATTTAAACAGTCGTTGGGATGACGCACTGAAATACTACAACAATTTTCTTACCATCCTGATGCAAAAGGCAAAAAGTAATGCCGGAAACATTGAAGACATTAAACGAAAAATTGCTGAATGTGAAACCGGAAAACGACTAAGTGCTAATCCCGAACGTGTATTCGTAGATAACCTTGGACCAAATATTAATACTTCTTTTCCCGAATATGGTCCTTCTATTTCCACCGACGAAACAACCATATTTTTTACGTCACGCCGTTCTAATTCTGTTGGAGGGAAGCGCGACATAAGTGACAATGGCTATTTTGAAGACGTATATTCTTCCGAGAAAACCGGTGGCAAATGGCAAGTAGCGAAACAGCTCAGTAAAAATGTAAATACCGAGGGACACGATGCAACTGCAGGACTCTCGCCGGATGGAAGCAAACTCTACGTCTACAGAAATACCGGAAACGATGGTGGAGATCTTTACGAAAGCATTTTATTTGGTTTGGACTGGGAAGAACCCGTACGAATGAATAAAAACATAAACAGTAAATACCACGAATCAACTGTTAGTTTAAGCTTTGATGGTAAACGCCTCTATTTCGTTAGCGATAAAGAATCCGGCTACGGCGAAAGAGACATATATTATAGCGAGATGGATGTAAACGGTGAATGGGGACCTGCCAAGAATATGGGGCCTGAAATAAACACCAAGTATGGCGAAGAAGGTGTGTTCATGCATCCGGATGGAGTTACTCTGTATTTCAGTAGCCAGGGCCATGGTTCTATGGGAGGTTTTGATATTTTTAAATCCACACTCATTGATGGAAAATGGTCTACACCTGTTAATCTTGGTTTTCCTATAAATGGGCCAAATGACGATGTTTTCTTTGTTGTAAGCGGCAGTGGAAACCGGGCTTATTTTGCTTCCTCCAAACAAGGAGGATTTGGTGAACAAGACATTTATAAAATTACATTCCTTGGCCCAGAGAAACAACCGCTTTTAAACAGCCAGGATCAACTTTTGGCCCTTGGGGGTAACGCAATTAGCGATCTTAAAACAGAAAGCGCCATAGAGGTTAAATCGTCTAAATTAACCATATTGAAAGGTGTAGTTACAGATGAAAAAACGCTTAAGCCAATTGAATCCGTAATTGAATTAACCGATAATGAAAAGAATGTGTTGTTAGCCAGTTTCAAATCCAACAGTAGTACAGGAAAATACCTGGTAGCCCTGCCAAGCGGTAAAAACTACGGGCTCGCGGTAAAATGCACGGGATACTTGTTTCATTCTGAAAACTTCAACCTTCCTGAAGGCGCTGATTTTCAGGAGTTTAGTCTTGATATTGGGCTAAAAAAAATGGAAATTGGGAGTACCATTGTTCTAAAGAATATTTTCTTCGATTCCGATAAATCCACTATCAGACCTGAATCACAAGGGGAATTAAACCGACTTATCAAGCTTTTAAAAGATAATCCTGGTGTTAAAATAGAATTATCCAGTCACACGGACGACCAGGGCGCTGAAGATTACAATATGCGCTTGAGTTTCGCCCGTTCTAATTCGGTCGTGGACTACCTGATCACAAAGGGCATTTCCCCTTCCCGTCTCATTCCAAAAGGTTATGGCGAAAGTGCACCAATTGATGCCAACGATACAGAAATTGGCCGGCAACATAACCGTAGAACTGAGTTTAAAGTCTTATCAAAATAACGCGCATACTAACAGGTTTTGCTGAAACCTTATGTGTGTTTATTCTTACTGATCCAGGTTTTTCCAAAAATACCAAAGGGAGATTTGCCTGCTTCTCCATAGGTTAAACTGGTAGTCCAAACATCCGAGTATTCTCTCTTATTTAAGGTTCTGTTTGTTTTGCATTACAAGCTCCTTTTACTTTCGGTGGATTCATCCGGCATTTCCTGAAGAAGAAGTCGAATAAGGATTGTTTTCTTTTGCTTCGAGCTTATTCTTTGTACGAGGCAATTTTCTTTTTGTTTACCAATCTCTACGCTTGATTTGGAAATAATTGTGTTTCACGCTTCACTATTTCGCCCTTATTTTATATGCAGGATTTTACTTCAGTCCTCATATCTCTTTCTCTATCTTCTGGAAGATACTTTATGAAAGTGTTTGGAAATGCTATGAATGTTTAGCGTAAATCCTATTAAGATTTTATGGGCATTTTATGCCCCTCCTCCTAAACCCACGTAAAAAATCAAACGGTGATTTCACCAAGAAAACAAAAGAAATATAACAAAGGGTAGGGCAAAAACTCCTTTAATTTAATCTACGGTACTGAGGACCTCTCTTAAATGCCCTTCTTGTTGAATTAGAGCTACTGTTTTGTAAAATCTGGCCTAAGGAGTGGCGTTGTAGAAAAAAGGCTTCGTACTCACCTTTTACGGACCATAGCCATTTACCTAAAACAGGGCGTTTTAAAGAAGAGTTGTAAATGCTGGCAGGCACAGAAGTAGATCTTCTCACCGGGTAGATTTAGTTATCCTTAACTGCCAAGATTCTTCTCTGGTTTTTCTTTACACTAAGCTTGTATTAGCAAAAGAAAGTAGATTGGACTGAAACCCCAACTTTGTTGTGCAGTATTTGGTGTCATCCACTGGTATTTTGGACGGCATTCTCAGTATCTTTAATCTATCTTTTGCTAATCGTCACTTTTGTCGAGGTTTTTGGAAATACGTTTCAGAATTGCCTTTTGATAGAACTTTGTATCATTCTCTCCCGGTTTCGGATTTTAATACTCTGGCACAATCCTGATAGTAATAACTTGATCCTTTTTGAAATTGCATTTTTTGAAGCGCTCTGGGTGTATATGATCTCAAGAGGTCTCAGCTTCTTCTATAAAAACCTCTACGAGATTTTGTGATTAATTTAACTGAAGCAGCGTAAAGTATATCCTACTAAACAATTTTTTATACACTAGCTCTCGTGTTCCACGTGAAACAAATACGGCTTTTTGGATCCTGGCAAACTTACGTTTTGTATTCAGAACCGGTTACGGCAAACTGGTTCCATGTTAGGGACTAAGTGAACAACTATTCGATCCTTAAGCTAAATACATTGACTTGTTATTAGGACTCCTGCGACTAATTCAAGGGTCCTGCATAACAGCGCAATTAAAAGCTTCTTAAAAGGTTGGGCAATTCATACTCCGCTTTCACATAAAACAAACACAATAAACTTAGGGCGCCACACAAAAGAAATCCTGGGCAGTATCTACAAATTCCAGAATCCAATTTCTTTCTTAGGCTGTTCGATTAGATACTAAGTTATTCCCTTCTAAAACCCCTCTTCTTGAGAAGAAAGAAGAGGAGTTTTTCCGGTACCATATCAGCTCTTAGAATAAAACATCCGTTATAAATCTACTGAATCCTCTCGCGATAATATCCCATACCTCAATACAAGGTACAATGTCTCACCAACGAAAACCATCCTAATCCTTCAACAAGAACCTCATTAACTTCGAAACTATCTTATACTGAAAGCCACCTGGACACGACTCTTAACTTATAACCTTCTCATGCAATTCCTCCTGTTGTTTATTGACGAAACAAATGATAGGTACCCAATCCGATTGTTATTATTGAACAGAACGAATTCCCTAGGATAAGCCTTTCTTAATTGAACTGTCTTACAAAATAGTTTAGTTCCACGTGAAACAAATAAACTTTATCTCTCATTGGAAGCTCTGTGTTACCTTTTACCATGGGCATCATTTCAAAGGAAGCATTAGAAGGGAGGTTATCTAATTTTGGCTGGGTTTCGGTTTAATTGATTTTCTCGAGTCCTTCAGAGGTAAAGTAGATTTAACTCTACCGAATAGAACGCGAAACCGAAATAGAATTTTAACTGAATGGAAGAAACCCCTTAAGCTAGGATAGAAGAATACTGATAAGATTTTGTAATAACCAAAAACATAACAGAATGTTATTTATAGAATGAAAGTTAATCCTCATCGTACAGATTCTTAGGTTTAGGATTAGACTCATAGAACCCGTATCTCAGGTTTTATTTTGTTCCACGTGAAACAAAACCAAGTCAAATTCAGTCAAAAAATTTAGGAGGTACTAATAGGAGAGGGGGAAATATCTTTACTTCGGAAGAAGTTTTTAGTGTGCTGCCCTGTGCTTAAATACATAAATAACACTGGAGTAATCACCAGCATTCTTTGCGCTGAGGTTAGAAATTAAACCCCTTAAAAATGCGCTTACATATCTAATTGATCCGGTCTTATATTTCTCGCTTAGCATGCTTACATAAAAACTATCGAAACGCATCGGGAGAGTTTCGTTTAATTCAAAACCATATCCAGCCAGTAATTGCCCGATTGTTTTGGGTTCAAAATGATAAAGATGTCTTGGCACATCATAGGCTGCCCAAAATTCGTTGTAGTATTTAGCGTCGTTGCTTTTGTGGTTAGGAACAGCAATAATTAAAACACCCTTATCAGCCAGGTTCTTTTTAAAGAAACTCAAAGTCTCATCCAGGTCTGTTACATGTTCCAACACGTGCCACAAAGTAATGGCGTCTAATTTATTTTTTCCTAAGGTCTGGGCAAGTTCCGTTTTATCGACACTTGGTTTAACGTTTACTTGTGCTGCAATTTTCCTGGCGTCACTGTCTGGCTCCATTCCAAAAACAGACCAACCAGATTCCTGGCAGGTTTTTAAAAACATGCCGGTTCCACATCCGTAATCTAAAATAGTTCCACGTGAAACATGTTTTGACACCAGAGCTAGTTTCTGCCTCAAGGTGTAGTTTCTTACCAAATGGTACAAACGTGAGATAATTCCCTTCTTCGTATTTGAGTGTGAAATATAGTCTTCCGACTTATAATAATTTCCTAAATCCGCTATCTCCGGAATTGGATTTGTAAATTTAAATCCGCAACTATTGCAGGACACAATATTAAATTCTTTTTGACTAACGGTGTAATCTTTGCAGGAAAGAAATTTGGAAAAGGATTGGTTTTTGCAAACCGGGCAATTTGTATAATTAAACATATCTAAATATTGAACGTTCCACGTGAAACATTAACGACCTAAATGAATAAGTAGAACCGAAATATCTGCAGGATTAATTCCTGAGATTCGACTTGCCTGTCCAATTGTTGCTGGTTTAAATTTTCTCAGTTTTTCTTTTGCTTCTGCACCTAATCCTCCCACTGTGTCAAAATTAAAATCAGGACTTATATTAAGATCTTCGAGTCTTTTCAGTTTTTCAGCGTTATCCTTTTCCCTTTCAATATACCCTTCGTATTTCATCAAAATTTCTGCTTGATCTAAGACCTCCTGACTATATTCGCTCAATGCGTTTTTGAGAGAAAGATCATTCCTGGTGATGCCATTGATTCCAATATTTGGTCTTGACAATAAACTATAATATCTAACTTTTTGATTGATATTAGCAGATCCGATGGATTCCAAAAAAGGGTTTAAAACCTCTGGCTCTGCACTTGTATTTTTAAAGTATGAAATAACTTTATTGTATTCTTCGACCTTTTTATTAACCGCATTGAAACGATCTGCACTCGCTAAACCAATGGCATGTGAAACCGGGGTAAGGCGAACGTCTGCATTATCCTGTCTTAACAAAAGTCTGTACTCGGCCCTTGATGTAAACATGCGATAGGGTTCGTCTGTTCCCTTCGTTACCAGATCATCAATCAAAACCCCAATATAAGCTTCGTAACGGTTAAGTATTAATGGTTTCTTATTATTGATTTTTAAATGTGCATTTATACCCGCCATTAATCCTTGACTTGCCGCTTCTTCGTATCCGGTGGTGCCATTAATTTGTCCTGCAAAATATAGATTTTCTACAAGATGCGTTTCCAAACTTAATTTTAATTGAGTAGGGGGGAAATAATCGTATTCTATCGCATAGCCCGGGCGAAACATTTTTGCATTTTCCAAACCAGGAATTAAACGCAAAGCTTTTTGCTGAACATCTTCGGGTAGGGAAGAAGAAAAACCATTCAAATAAATTTCAACGGTGTTCCAACCTTCCGGTTCAACAAACAATTGGTGTCTCTCTCTTTCGCTGAACCGTGTAATTTTATCTTCAATGCTTGGACAGTATCTTGGACCTAATCCCTGAATTCTACCTTGAAACATGGGTGACTTTTCGAAACCCGTCTTCAATATGTCGTGTACCTTTTGATTCGTATAAGTAACGTGACAAGGGACCTGCTTTTTAGGCTTGTCCCCCACAAAAGGAGAGGTGCCAGGTAAATAAGAAAATTTATCGATTACATCATCTCCTCCCTGAATCTCCATTTTTGAATAATCCAAAGATCTTCCATCTATCCTTGGTGGGGTTCCTGTTTTCATCCTCCCACTTTCAAAACCTATTTGGACTAGTTGTTCCGTTATTCCGTGACTTGCCGATTCACCGGTTCTACCTCCACCTAACTGTTTTTCACCAATGTGTATGATTCCATTTAGAAAGGTACCGTTTGTAAGAACCACTGCTTTGGCACGAAACTCCATTCCCATGCCGGTAATAACTCCTTCTACTCTTTTACCATCTTTAGAAATAATTAGTTGTCTAACCATGTCTTGCCAGAAATCCACATTTAGAGTTTGTTCCAGCATTTCACGCCACAAGCCCGCAAACATCATTCTGTCGTTTTGAGTGCGGGGACTCCACATGGCGGGCCCTTTGCTTCTGTTAAGCATCCTGAATTGTATCGCGCTCTTGTCAGACACTATTCCGCTATATCCGCCCATGGCATCTATTTCACGAACAATCTGCCCTTTTGCAATTCCACCCATAGCCGGGTTACAACTCATTTGGGCAATAGTCTGTATGTTCATGGTAACCAATAACACTTTTGAACCCAAATTAGCGGCAGCGGCAGCGGCTTCACAACCAGCATGACCGGCACCAACCACTATAACATCATAAGAATTTTGCAAGATAATTTTTTTGCAAAGATAGAGAAATATTCCGCCTTAAATGCTCTGCGATATTTAAGGCTACCTAAAATTACAATACTTTAGATAATATTTGGAACGATCGTTCCTTTTATTTGTATTCGTGGCACCCTTTACTCAATAGCGTCCTCAAGTTTTTCCATTTTCTGTTCGGTAAATTTACCGGATTGAGACTCTATTATTTTACCGTCCTTATCAAGAATGTAGAAATAGGGTATCTTATTATCTTCAACTCCGAGTAGTTTTTGAAGATCTTTAATATCTGTTTTTTCAGTATCCATTATATAAGGCCAAAACGATTTATCTGTCCCTTTTTTAAAATCTTCTGCAATCCTTTTTATTATTATTCACTAACATTATATAGGATTTTG
>CAZMHW010000002.1:8076-10344 GCA_964566105.1 uncultured Akkermansia sp. | reverse complement strand
AGAAATCATAGGTACAAACACAAAGTTAACATCATATACCTCCGCCAGATCAAAATTGGTGGATCCTTTTTCTTTCTTCATGAAATTATCATACAATGGATTTAACCATTTTTTCAAGTCATCTTCTGCATCGCGATGATAAGCTATAGCCAACACCGTGTACTTTCCATTTTTTATTGGTAAAGACATGGTTTTGTCGTCGAGGGTACTGCCTTTTACCGATGGAAATATCTTTCCACTTTGCGCTGAAAGTCCAACAGAAAGAACAAAACCAAATATGACAAGTAATGTTTTCATAATTTAAATGTCTATTTTATCAATCCGTGTTTGATGTCTTCCACCTTCAAATTTTTCTTTCAAAAACACTTCCACACACCTTTCCGCTTCCTGTTTTGAAATATACCTGGCCGGAAGAACTAAAATATTAGCGTCGTTATGTTGCCTCGCTAATGCTGCTATTTCAGAATTCCAACATAAAGCCGCTCTAATTCCCTGATGTTTATTAGCGCTCATATTAATACCATTTCCACTACCACACATCAGTATACCAAATTCAGCTTCTTTACCGAGTACTGACTTCGCCACGGCGTGACCGTAATCCGGATAATCTGCCCTTTCTAAAGAATAACAACCTTTATCATTTACATTGTAATTTCTTTCCTTTAAATACATTATCAGGTGTTCTTTTAATTCGAATCCTGCATGATCTGATCCTATTGCAATGTTTATACTCATATTTTTATTATTTAGTTACTTGTTTTGTGTATGTGTTCAAAAGTACTAATCAACGTTAATTAACACTAATAAATTAACTGCTTGATAATGAGTCCTCGCTTTTTTTAATAATCAACAGTTTCTTTGTTAACTACTCATTTTATGGTTAACAACTACTCACATAATTTTCTTCACATTCTCACCTTAATACCTGTATGTAAAATTAAAATACAATACCAAGCAAAGTTATGATATTCCTTTATAATTTATCAGCTACTTTTTTCGTTTATACACAGTAGTGGTAAGCTTAAACTTATTAAGACTAATAACTATTAACGAATGTTAATAGGAGTTATACGTAGTGATAATCAAGTAATTAAATTAGTAAATTTGTTTAATACCTGTTAATTTGTTTTTATAAGCTTAAATAGCAAATAAAAAAGTAAAACTAATTAACACTACTAACAAGCTATATATAGAATACATATTCTTTTAAAAATTTAAAAAAGAAAAATATTATATAATATATATTGACTTTTATAAAAAATGTCTTTTTTGATTAATAGATTATTTTGGACTACATTTAAATTCTGAAGCCAATGAACAGTGTTCCCGCTAAAATAGCCTTTTTTTGTTTTTTTATTCTCTTAAAAATATCCTTTTGTTTTTCACAAACTACTAATCCTAACGGATATAATAAATTTTACTATGATAATGGTAAAATTAGCAGTGAAGGTTATATGAAAGAAGGGAAACCAAATGGCTACTGGAAGAATTATTATAAAAATGGTAAAGTAAAGATAGAAGGGAATCGTAAAAACTTTCAATTAGACAGTTTGTGGAAATTTTACGATGAAAAGGGAAGGATTACCAAATCCATTAACTACGCCGATGGAAAGAAAAATGGCTTGAGTACTGTTTATGATACGCTTGGAAAGATTATTAGTTCGGAAAACTATGTAAGTGACATAAAAGATGGCTATACCCGTACTTTTTATAAATCTGGTAAGCTAAAAAGTATAGTAAATTTTGTAAAAGGCAAGCAGGAAGGTAATGCTTATGAGTATAGCCAGGATTCACTAATTACCGGTATTTCCAATTACAAAGGTGGGATTCTTCAGGGGTATGAAAAAATTAATCAGAAAGATGAAAATAACAGAAAACAGGGTATTTGGAAGGAGTTTTACGATAATAAAGTTGTAAAAAGTGAACAAAAATTTAACGATGATTCTTTAGATGGATATGTAAAGGAATATGATAAAAAAGGTAATTTATTATCTACAAAAAAATTTAGTTTTGGAAAACAGATCTTTAATGCTCCGGAAATTGCCAATGTTGAAGTCTACAGGGAAATATTTGAAGATGGTACCTTAAAATATGAAGGTGTTTACAGTGATGGTGTAGCTATTGGTACACATTTTAAGTACATACAAAAAATGCGTTGTGACAGTAGTTTATTCAGAAGAGATGATACCACAGACATTTTTGTAAAAAGACTGGTGTGCAGAAATGTGCCTATTCCAGACAGCGCTATAGAGTATTTTGACGGTACCG
>CAZMHW010000002.1:0-8066 GCA_964566105.1 uncultured Akkermansia sp. | reverse complement strand
TAGGTGTTTGGACAGAGTATCACAATACGGGTGAATTCAGAGGTAAAGGTGTTTATAAAGAAGGAAATAGAATTGGAGATTGGGAATTCTTTTACGCTTCTGGTAAATTGGAGCAAAAAGGAAAATATGACAAAAAGGGAAGAGCTCAGGGAGTGTGGAAATGGTATTATGAAAGTGGTAAATTGTGGCGTGAAGAAAATTATGTAAATGGTAAAAGAGATGGTGAATTAAAAGATTATGATGAAGAAGGGAATATTATACTCCAGGGAAATTATGTGGAAGGAAGGCGTGAAGGAAGGTGGTTATATGAAACACCGGATTATAAGGAGTATGGTAACTATTCGAATGATGAACCAGACAGTTTGTGGAAAAGTTATTATATGCCGTCTAAAATTAAATGTTTTGAAGGGAGATTTCTTGCGGGTGAGCCTATTGGTATTCACGAAGCCTTTCATCCAAATGGAGCCAGGAAATATATTGGCAATTATCTGAGTGGTATGAAAGACGGTGATTGGAAATATTACGATGAGAATAATATTAATTTTTTAACTACAACGTATAAAAATGATATTGAAATAAAATGGCAGGGTGAAAAAATAAGACCTACCTACGAAGAGAGCTTACGTACTTATAACATCAGGATAGATGAGAACAGAACTCAAACTATAAGAAAGTAATTTAGAATTTATGGCAGTATTGCAACAAAAAACGCAGGTTGATTTACTAACACTTAACTCGTTGCCTGTTGCTGTTATTTTATTTGATTCGGATAAGATTTATTTTTTAAATAAGAAAGCTCTTTCTGTTTTAGATATTAGTGAGAGTAAGCTAAAAACAGGAATTTCCATTTTTAATTTTTTGGAAAGTCCTTTTCATTCAGATTTCAAAAAATACATACAGCAGATTCTATCAGGAAAAGCGCGTCAAAATTATGAATGGAACTTTTTAAGTTTTAAAAAAAGAAAAATTTTTATTGAAGCGAATGCGAATTGTGTGTATTTGAAAGAAAAAAAAGCGGTTCAATTAACTTTTACTGAAACATCTACCCGTAATAACCAATCTACAGAATCTGAAACGGCGAGGGATCTTTTGCAAAAAATTAGTGCCAACAGTCAGGATGTTATTTTTCATTTTGGTTTTTCTCCTCACATGGAGCTTAAGTTCATTAGCGATTCATCGAAGACAATATTAGGTTTTTCTCCTACCGAGATATATAAGGACCCTGGAATATTGAAGAAGAACCTTCATGAAGAGGACAGGCATTTATTAGTTGTTTCTCAAAAGGACTATTTACGGCAAACCAGAGAAGGTCAGGAGCAAAAGATTATAGTGAGATTTAAACATAAACGGGGGAAATACAGAAGTCTTGAAACGGCCGTTAATCCGGTTTATAACGACAAAAAGGAGTTGGTAGGACTGATTGGTAACATGCGTGATGTAACCAACAGGATAGAGACAGAAAGCTTGTTGATTGAAACCAAGAATAAATTTGATCTGATAACAAATAACGGAAATGACATTATAGCTTTTTACACGTATTATCCTGTAGAAAAATACCTTTATGTAAGTCCGAATATTAAAAAAATACTAGGTTATGATCACAGTGAACTCATTCAAAATGAAGATTTTTTTACGGACCATTTAAAAAGTAGCCGCGAAGAGTTTCTCAGGGAAGAAAAACTGATCAAAGGGTATCAAAAAAATAATATCGTAAAAAACCATCACTTTGCTTTTAAAATTCTGAAGAAATCGGGAGAGGAAGCCTGGCTGGAAAATAATCTGGTACCTATTACAAATTCGAAGGGAAAAATAGAGTTTTTCATAAATATTTTAAGAGATATTACTGAGCAAAAGGAAGCGGATATTGAAATAGAAAATCAGTACATTAATTATAGAAATTTGCTGGACAATTCACCGGTTGCATACATTATACATGATCACGGTGTTTGTTTATACGTAAACAATGCCTTGCTCAATCTTTTAAGGCTTAGGAACAAGAACCAGATTCTGGGTAAATTTGCACTTGATTTTTTCCAGGAATCCGACAGGAAAAGAGCATTCGAACGGATGGGGGAGGTGTATCAAAAGAACAACAGGAAAAATAAATTCAACACCTATTGTATAATTGGTGCCGATGGAACACCTATTGATGTAGAGGTAAAGTCTGTATTGATTAAGTTCAACAACAAGGACTGCATATTATCGTTAGTGAACAATTTAAGTGAACAAAGACAAAGGGAAAAAGAGAAAGCCAAAACGCAGATAACAGAAATTACCAATAAACAACTCCAGAAAGAAGTAAAGGAAAGACAAGAGGCTGAAAAAAACTTAACAGAAAAAACAGCACATCTTTCGGCAATCTTCGAAAGCTCCACACACTTAATATGGTCTGTAAATGACAAATTTCAGGTTACTTCTTTTAATAAGAATTTTCACAGTACTGTGAAACTACAACACGGGATCAGTATAAAACCCGGTTTTAAAATTGACGAACATTTATTAAGAAACAAACAGGAATATATTAATTTTTGGTATCCTAAATACGAACAAGCTTTTAAAGGAAAAAAACTGGAATTTGAAAAAGAAGACTATAATGAGAAAAGCGTTTACCGTAAAATTTTTATCAATCCGATATTTAATGAAAACAATGAAGTAAAGGAAATAAGCTGTATAGCCAACGACATTACAGATTCAAAGATATATGAGCAAAAACTTTTGAATCAAACCGGTAAGTTAAGCGCGATATTCGACAGCAGCCATCATTACATATGGACTATTGACCGGGATGAGAAACTTACTTCTTTTAATAAAAATTATTATGATCTGATAACCAGTTTGTACAACACAAAACCATTTCTGGGTATAGTGCTTAACCGGGGTGTTCTTTCCAATGACAAAGAGTACAACGAGTTACTTAAATTTCACTACGATAAGGCATTCAGAGGGCTTGCCACGAGCTTCGAAATTGAAACACGCGATAAGGATTATAAAAATGTATACCTGGAAATTTTTTTGAATCCCATTTATGAAAACGATAAGGTGGTAGAGGTAAGTGGTATTGCTCACAACATCACCGAGAAAAAACACGTTCAGCAAAGAATGGAACTATCGCTTAAAGAAAAAGAAGTGTTGTTGAGAGAAGTTCATCACCGGGTTAAGAATAATATGCAGGTAATAAGCAGTATCCTTAACCTGCAGTCGTCTTATGTTTCGGATGATTATGCCTTAACACTGTTAAAAGAGAGCCAGAACAGGATTAAAACCATGGCATACATTCATGAAAGTTTGTACCAGAATAAGTCATTTACCTCTGTAAATTTTTCTGACTATGTGTATACGCTGGTGAACAACATTGTTCAGTCTTACTCGTACTCATCCGAAAAAATTAAACTAGAGCTTAACATAGAGAAAATTACTCTTTCGCTGGACAGCTCTATACCTGCAGGTCTGATTATTAACGAATTGATCACTAATTCCATAAAACACGCTTTTCCGGGAGAAAGGCAGGGGTTAATTACTTTCAATTTAAGGTGCGAAAATAATTTTGTATTTTTAGAGCTGAAAGATAACGGTGTAGGCTTTGCAACCGGGGTTGATTTTGAGAACAGTCATTCCCTTGGTTTACAACTAGTTAACACCCTAATCGAACAAATTGAAGGGGAGCTTAAATTTAAATCACAAAAAGATATAGGTACAGAAGTTTTAGTTACTTTTAAGATGTAATTTTTATTATGGAAAAATTAAACATATTTATCGTTGAAGATGAGAGTATTGTGGCCAAGGATATTCAAAACAGCCTTACTAAATTAGGTTACAATGTTGTGGGATTTGCCAATAATGGCAAGGACGCGATCGAAAAAATAATTGAGCTGATGCCGGATCTGGTTCTTATGGACATTATGATTAAGGGCGGGCTTACAGGGATTGAAGTCAGCGAAAAAATAAAAGAAAAGATGAATGTGCCTGTTATTTTCCTTACAGCCTATGCCGACGAAGGAACGCTTTCGCGTGCGAAAATAACAGAACCCTATGGTTATATTTTAAAACCATTTAAGGAGATCGATCTGCATTCAACCATTGAAATGGCGGTTTACAAACATCAGAAAGATTCGGCCCTGCTTAAAGAAAGAGATTTTTTATATTCTCTGGTTGAGAATAAAGATGAAAAAAGTAAAGATATTTTGTTTGTGAAATCAAACAGCCGTTTGGTGAAAGTGTACTTAAAAGATATTTATTTTATTGAGGCGCTTAAGGACTATGTGATTATAAATACCGAGTTTGCGCGGTATACGGTGCACAGCACGATGAAAGACCTGGATAAGAAGCTGGGCAACGAAGAATTTGTAAGGGTTCACCGGTCTTTTATTGCACGTTTGGATAAAATTCAGAGCATAGACAATCAGAATGTTGTTTTAGAAAACGAAAAGAAAATCATTCCTGTGGGAGGTTCTTACCGCGAAGAGCTGATGCAAAAGCTTAATTTACTCTGATAAACGCCCTATTACCCTTTAATTCCTTTTATACTACAATTAATAGCAAGAGATTGCGGGTGGCAGCCGTAACTTTGTTCTACTATTAATTATGTCAAAGACCAAAACTACTTTTTTTTGTCAGAATTGCGGTGCACAATCGGCGAAATGGGTTGGCAAATGCCAGAGTTGTAATGAATGGAATACCTATGTGGAAGAAGTGATCCACAAGGAAACCAAGAACGACAGGCTACAGTTATTTTCAGCAAATAAAAACCCAAAAGCCTCGAACAAGTCTATTTTGCTTCAGGATGTTGGGCTGCAGGATTTTCCACGAATCGCCGTGCCCGGCAAAGAATTAACCCGGGTGCTTGGTGGAGGCATTGTACCGGGAAGTTTAGTTTTGTTTGGAGGAGAACCGGGTATTGGAAAATCCACCCTGATGTTGCAATTGGCACTACGTTTAAAGAATCTTAGAATTCTTTATGTAAGCGGGGAGGAAAGTGAACAGCAGATAAAAATGCGCGCTGAGCGCATTGGTATTACCACAGAGAGCTGCTTTATTTTGCAGGAGACCAACACGCAGAACATTTTTCAGCAAATCGAAGAGATTCAACCGCAATTGGTTATTATTGATTCTATTCAAACACTTTATACCAGTTATGTGGATAGCAGTCCGGGAAGCGTGAGCCAGGTGAGGGAATGCGCCGCAGAACTTTTACGCTTTGCAAAAGAAACGAATACTCCTGTTTTTATGATTGGCCATATTACCAAAGAAGGGAGCCTGGCTGGACCAAAAGTGTTAGAACACATGGTTGACACCGTATTGCAATTTGAGGGTGACCGCAATCATATTTATCGTTTACTAAGGGCGACCAAAAACCGTTTTGGCAATACAAATGAAATGGGAATTTATGAGATGAATGGAGATGGCTTGAGAGAGGTGACTAACCCTTCTGAAATTTTGATCACAAACCGGGAGAACGCAACGAGCGGAGTCGCTATTTCAGCCACGATGGAGGGAAACAGACCTATGTTGATAGAAACACAGGCATTGGTGAGCAGTGCCGCTTATGGCACCCCACAACGTTCTTCTACAGGTTTTGACCTTCGGCGTTTATCTATGTTATTGGCAGTGTTGGAAAAACGATGTGGTTTTAAGCTTGGGATTAAGGATGTATTTATAAATATAGCGGGCGGTATTCGTGTAGAGGATCCTGGGATAGATTTAGCCTTGGTTTGTGCCATCCTGAGCAGTAATGATGATCTTCCAATACCACAAAGCGTTTGTTTTGCAGCGGAGGTTGGATTAACTGGTGAAATACGGCCGGTAAACAGGGTAGAGCAGCGTATTATGGAAGCTGAAAAGCTGGGTTTCGAAAAGATAATTATTTCGAGTTTTAATCTTAAAGGATTAAACGTGAAAAACTATAAAATCGAAATTGTGGCTGTGTCTAAAATAGAAGAATCATTTAGTTATTTGTTCGGCTAAAAACTATTTGATATTGTTTGACGGCTTCATTTTTTTATCTGGTAAAATATACCCGATCCTAAAACCGGCAGTAGCTGAAAGCCCACTATTTACAAGTCGCTGGAACCCATGATAATTTGAAATTCTTTGAGCGGCATCTTCTATTCGGCCGTAATTATAAGACGAATTTGTTACCAAAAAATCGGCGTTCGAGTAGCTGTTTGACTGGCCGGTGTAACCAACTCCAACATAGTATTCAAACGTTAAAATGTTTCCTAAAATAAACTGACGGCCATAATTAACAAAGCCGCCAAAGGCAAAGGAACTTATGTTGGTGGATTTGGTTAAATATTGCCCGACGCCATTGCTGTATGAATATTCGAAACGTTTTACATTTTGAAAATTAAGATAAGAAAAAGCCAAATCAAGTTTAATATAACGTCCCTTTAACGGATGTGCATATTTCATACCTTTTATCGAATAATCCTGCCCCAGAAAAAATTTAACTCCCGGCTTTACGTAACCACCCGTATAAAAGATATTCTGTGGTTGTGAAGGGTAGTAACCGGGCTGAATCCCGTAATAATAATAGTTATTATAAGTCAGAGCGTTGGTGTTTGAATTAATGATAGGCGTTTTATTTATGGAGTTGTTTATATAGCCCAGCTCAACATCGAGGTTCATCCCAACCTTTATTACCTTTTCATAGGCAAGAGAAACCTGGTTATTAGCGAAAGAGAAGGGTTGTATTTTTAGAGCCCTTCTGTTTTTTATGATAGCCGAGTGTTCATTCTCTATTGACATCTCGTCAGGAATAATCAACTCGGTGTATCCGTTAGCAAGTTGGTATTTAAGCACATTTACTCTGTTAATGACGTAAACTGGTCCACCGGGATTATCTGCAAGCGTGTAGCGAATATCCAACTCACCTATTTCTGTAATTTTACACGCGATTTTCTGTTGTTTTTTGGTATATAATGTATCTGATTGCGAAAAAGCAACGGTTGCAATAAATGCGAGCAGTAGGGTTAAAATGCTATTTTTCATGATTTGGGAGGTTTGATTAATAACGATTTTTAATTGCGCTTATTGTCTACTAACGACAATTAATTAAAGTTACAAAAAAGAAATAACTTTAGAACGAATTAATAAAGAAACGGTTTAATTGGGTATTTTACACGCCCAATATCAGGCTTAGGGTAAGTTTTATAGGTTTCAAAAAGATTTTCGTTAAGCTGATCAACAGCAATGCTTAGTTTTTCGTAAGAATTTTCTTTTTTGAGCTTTACATTTGTTATTACACGACCTTTCTCCTGACGATTAATTAAAGCCGGAAGCTGTTTGTTTTTTAAATCTGTGAAATACGTGCGTTTAATGGGAAAACCAATAGCAACCGCACCGCTGTCAACAGAAACGTAACTTATCTCAAACGGATAATTTACGGTGCTGAAATCCACTTCTTTAATGGAATAAGGCATTGGATTTTTTAACTGGTGTCCATACTTGTTTTTGAGAACAATGGCCATCATTTTTATTGGGTTACCTGTTTCTTTCACCGATTTTGCAAAACGCTCTTCTACAAAACCGATGGAAGAGCTGTAAGCAAAGTCCTTTTCGGCTATTAAATAAAAACTTTCGTTCATTTTTATATTTGGATCCACTGTAAGATTTGTGTCAAGGAAGATCCCCTGACGGCAGCCGTTAAGCAAACTATCGCTGGAGTTACTGTAAATAAAATACACTTTACAAAAGCTAAGATTTTCGAGGTACGCGAACATTGTATTTCTGTTAATCGCAAACTGTTCTAATTGTTTTTCAAGCGCAAGTTCATATTTGCCTTGTTTTTTGAGCTGATCAATGAGAAGATTATTGGTTTTTAATTTGATTACCAGGGCACCTTCTTCTTTAAGTTTATGAATTTGCCAGGCGCCAATAATTATGCGTTTCTTTTTGAATTTTTCAAATTGCTCGGGATCCTTGTAATCCTGATAGGAAGGAGTCTCCGCGCCAATCTGAGCAGACAAGCCGCTCCTCAAAAGAACTGTAAAAATAAGGACGAGCGTTTTTTTATTTAACAAGCGAACCATTGTCAAATTCGGGTTTTACGGGAGAAACGAAGCAGAGTT
>CAZMHW010000001.1:36372-38339 GCA_964566105.1 uncultured Akkermansia sp. | reverse complement strand
AACCATACTCTGGAAGAAACAACTGGATGAAAAGATCCTTTCCCCGATTTACACGGTTGATATCTACAAAAAAAATAAGTACCAACTGCTTTTTAATACAAAAAATCACCTGCATCTTATTGATCGTAATGGTAATTATGTGGAAGAGTACCCCGTGAAACTCCCTTCGGAGGCTACTTCCGAGATGACTTTGTTTGATTACGACAATGACAAAGACTACCGCATTTTTATTGCCTGCAAAAATAATTCCATTTACAATTATTCCATTCATGGCAAAAAGCAGGAAAAATTCGCAACGGTAAAAACAGAAAACGAGGTGGTTTTACCTGTTCAGTATGTAAAAGTTGGCGCAAGTGATTACCTGGTGGCGCTGGACAAAGAAGGTAAAATTTATACTTTTAGCCGAAAGGGTGTTGGACGCATTGGTCTGAGAAACCGCGCAATAGCTAATTGTCAGGCCTTTTACGTAGATGCCAACAATTCCGTAAACTCCACTTACATTGTGTATGTAGACGACAAAAGCGCCCTCATCAACAAAATATCATTTGCCGATAAAAAAGAAATTATAAAACTCAATTCGGAAGTTGAAAACGCGACAGTGAATTTTTGTCTGGTGGACGACAACAGAAGTATGGACCTGGTACTTACCAAAAACAGTTCTGTGATGGCCTACTCCTTTTCAGGAAATCTAATTGCTGAGAAAAACAGCTTTTTGAATCTTGGTAGATCCGATTTTTTCAGTGACGAAAGCCATTCGGTGTTTTATTCTTTGAGTGAGGAGCAAAAAGATCTGGTGGTCAGCGATCAGATTAAAGGAACTACGCGTGTATTTCCTGCCACAGCTTTACCACTCACCAGTAATTTATTTAAGGACAATAAAAAGTACCTTATTATCACCAACGGAAAACAATTAAACTGTGTGGCGCTGAATTAAGCCTGGTATTCGAATTCCCCGTAAGCTGAACGCACCGTTACTTTTTTACCACTTCCAGCTTCAACACGGCCAATGATTTTTGCATCCACATTAAAACTTTTACTGATGGAAATTATTTTCTCCGCGTGCTGTTCGTCCACGTACAATTCCATCCTGTGGCCCATGTTAAACACCTTGTACATTTCTTTGTAATCGGTGTGACTTTGCTCCTGAATGGTTTTGAATAAAGGAGGTAATTCGAAGAGATTATCTTTTATGATGTGAAGTCCCTCGTTAATAAAATGCAGAACCTTGGTTTGCGCGCCACCACTGCAATGTACAATGCCGTCGATGTTGGAGCCCAATTCAGTAATAATTTTTTTAATGATCGGTCCATAAGTGCGCGTAGGTGAAAGTACCAGTTTAGCAGCGTCTATTTTTTCGGTAACTGTCTTTGAATTATTATCGGTGTAAGACACTTCGATTTTATCGTGAAGGTTGAGGCCGCCGGTGTACACTACCGACTCCGGTAAAGCCGGATCAAAACTCTCAGGATATTTTTTTGCCAGTGTTTTGTTGAACACGTCGTGACGGGCGCTGGTTAAGCCATTGCTTCCCATACCTCCGTTGTATTCTTTTTCGTATGAAGCCTTGCCTGAACTGCTAAGACCAACAATCACATTGCCAGCCTTTATTTTATCGTTAGAAATGACGTTAGCACGTTCCATACGGCACATAACCGTACTATCCACAATAACCGTGCGCACCAGATCGCCTACATCGGCGGTTTCACCACCGGTAGAATGAATGGAAATGCCATTGTCACGTAAATTCTGTAACACTTCCTCCGTACCATTAATAATGGCAGAAATAACCTCACCTGGAATCAGGTTTTTGTTCCTCCCAATGGTAGAAGAAAGCACAATATTTTCGGTTGCGCCCACACAAATAAGGTCGTCCACGTTCATGATCACTGCATCCTGTGCAATGCCTCTCCATACGCTTACATCCCCGGTCTCTTTCCAATACATATAAGCCAGGGCAGATTTTGTAC
>CAZMHW010000001.1:32273-36362 GCA_964566105.1 uncultured Akkermansia sp. | reverse complement strand
AGTGTTTATCACTCCCGCTCAATAAATCCGGCACAATTTTGCAAAATGCTTTAGGAAACAATCCTTTGTCTAATTTCGCAATAGCCGCGTGTACATCTTCTTTACCTGCGGAAACTCCCCTTAACTGGTATTTATTATCACTCATAAATCAAGCCCAAAGATAAAGATTTGATTGAAGGAAAGACACCTATTTGCCAGATAATTTATATTTCGCGAAATCAAGCTTACATGGCAGATAAACAAGCTGTTGCGGGAAGTTTCCAAAATATTTCGCGGGTTCGCTTCCCCACACTGGCGCTGAACCTAAAAAACAGTATTTTTGCAGGATTGAAAACGGAAAAGATAAGAATATCCATTGTTAATTATACAAACACGCTTCCCTTTAAATGGGCCTTAAAACGCAGCGACATTCTTGAAAAAATTGACCTGCAGGAAGATATTCCCAGTATTTGCGCCCAAAAATTAAAGTATAAACAGGTCGATCTGGCCCTGGTGCCTGTAGCACTGCTTCCCGAACTGGACAATTATTTTATTGAAACCAATTATTGTATTGGCGCAAACGGAAAAGTGGATAGTGTGAAACTCTACAGTAACGTACCACTAAATGAAATAAAAACGGTAACACTGGATTATCAATCAAAATCCTCCATCACACTTACCAAGGTGTTGTTTAAGTTTTTTTGGAAGCTACCGGTGTCTTTTCTGGATGCAAAGCCGGGTTTTGAAGGAGATATAAAAAACACAAACGCTGCCGTGGTGATCGGCGACAGGACTTTTGACCTGAACGGTACTTTTGCTTACGAATATGACCTGGCTGAAGAATGGAAACGCTTTACCGGTTTGCCCTTTGTTTTTGCCGGCTGGGTGAGTACTGAAAAATTACCTGATTCCTTTGTTGATGAGTTTAATAAAGTGTTAAAGCAGGGCGTGGACAATATAACAAAAGCCGTAGACGAAGATTATAATGTCAAAAATCTCTCTAAGGAAAAGACCCTGGAGTACCTCTCCGAACGGATAGATTACAATCTTGACAAAAAAAAACGCGAAGCCTTGGATTTATTCATCAGGTATATCCGGCAATTGTAATTCTCTTTTTTTTAAAGTGGCTTTGGTGCAATGCGCCATGTATTCCCGGAATCGGAATAGTGTTAAACCGCGCGTGTATGAGCGGAATGGTGCTCTCACAAACAAAAGTAATTCCTTACCCGGAGCTTTTCATTCACAAGGTTGGTTTGATTATTACAATAACTTGTCTAACCGTGTGAACCCTGCAAAATTACTTCTGAAAAACGGCGCTCGATGACGCAAAGGCCGGTCAGTCGGACGAACTGGTCAAACTTCTGTCACTTTAGGGTGTGCGTATTTAGGCCCTATGATTGCCTTCAGCGATTTTGCATTATTTTCGTAAAACACTTCTTTCCCTTCAAATGCCGGTTCTCCGTCAAAATGGATACTGTCTTTTTCATCGCGGGTGATTTTAATTTTATCCGTAACAAACGTTTCGATGCGTGAACTCAAATGCGCTTTTCTCCGAAGAATTTTAATCATAAGTCCAACGACCTGAAGAAAATTAAAGGGTTTTAAAATGGCCACATGAAACAAACCATCTTCCATACTCGCCTGAGGGGCGATGTAAAAATCGTTTCCATACTGACCGGCATTGGCCACAGTAATTAAAAAGGCTTTGCGTTTGATTGTCTGACCATTAAATTCGAGAGTATAATTTTTTGCACGATAGCCAAATAATTCCCGAAGCGTAATTTTAATATACCCTTGTAAGCCACGTTTTGTCATATTGGCAAACAAATTCCCAATGTGCGCATCGAAGCCAATACCACTGGTACAGAAAAAAGGAATTCCATTTACATCTCCGTTATCAATGGTGGCCGTTTTGCCTTCGGCAATCTGTTTCACCACTTCTTCAATGTTCATGGAGAGCCCTAAAGAACGGGCGAGTCCGTTGCCAGAGCCAATAGGAACAATGCCCAAAGTGATACCGGTATTCAGAATTGTTTTTGCCACATAATTTACCGTACCATCGCCACCAACAGCTACCGCATCCGTATAGCCCTCTGTTTTTAAAAGCCGGGTAATCTCATCGAAATGATTTTTGTCTTTCCAGATAACAATTTGATAATAAATGTTTTCAGGAAATTCTTTGCGAATAGTTGACACAATGTGATCCGAGATCCGTTTGCCTGCATTTGGATTCACAATAAAAAGTATTTTCCGCGGCATACTAGACGCTGATGATTTCGTTATAGATCCGGTGTTTTGCATTTGCTACCCAATTTTTAAACCAAGGATTAGATCCGTCAAAAGTAGTGGAAAAATTGGTAAGTTTACTCAAATCAAAGTGATCGGAAAAAATTCCCGCGCCCGCTTTGTAAGCATCCCGTGAATTGCAAAATTGTTCGTAATGCCCGTGAATAGGAACCATAAGCACCGGCTTTCCAAGATACATGGCTTCGCACACACTTTCAAATCCTGCCGTGCTGGCCAGACCTTTCGATTTACTCATCATTTCCAAAAACAAGGTGTCGTTAATGGCATGTACAACTAACTTTGTTTTATCGAAGTCGTAATTGGAAATTATTTTATCCGGTTGATCTGTAAAACAATGTAGTATCGTATTCGGATTTGTTTTGTGCCAGGACAAAACCTCCTCAAAATATCCGCTATTTACAAGGTAGATCAGATAAAAGTCGTCACGCTTTGTTTCCAATGAAAAAATTTCTTTCCGCAAAAGTGGCGGTACAATCACTACTTCTTCATTGTTGGTATGAATCCGGTAAAATGAAAGTCCGAGATTTTTTGAAGACCCCGTAGCTGTTAAACGCGTGTAGAACTTAATGGCTGCCCTGTCCAGCCAATGGCCCTCCGGAAATTCAAAATCCGGATGAAAATAAATATACTGGTGAGCGATACAAACTAATTTAGCTTTAGGTTTATAAAAGCGGTAATACAAACCTATGAGCAGATCAAAAAAATTAATAACGACGTCCGGCTCGTGCTCTTTAATTAACCGATCTATTGTTTCCAGACTTTTACGAAAGGTTTTTAGTTTCCCGATATTATGGATCACCGATCTGGGAACATTGATGCTCTTGTTCTTTTTATCCGCTACAAAGTTTGGACTTTGCAACTGTATGATAGGCGCTTTTACTTTTTCAAAAAAGAATTTAGGCACATCACGGGTACCACTTGAACCCAGTATCACTGCGCAAACCGTATGTCCCTGTTCAATGAGCAGATCGTACATACTGATGGCCTGGGTCATGTGCCCACGGCCTTCGCCCTGGACGGTTAAAATGTATTTCTTAGACATATTATTGATTGTTAACGGTTACACCTTCAGGAAGAATTTCCGTAAGCAAGGAAGATTCAGATTTTGTCTCCTGTTTTTTAGGAAGAGCGTCCAGCCAATCCTGGTAGTGGATGATTTTCCAGTTTCCTTCTGTATCTTCAACCAGTGCGGTAAGGCTTTCCACCCAATCCCCTGAATTGAGATATTCAATACCATCAATTTGTTTAATGGCGGGCTGATGAATGTGACCGCAGATAATCCCGTGGCATTTGCGCGACTTCGCTACCTTGACCAATTCGTTTTCATAATCTGAAATAAATGAAACGGCAGATTTTACTTTGGCTTTTACCATTTGTGACACAGAAAAATAGGGAAGTCCCCGCTTTTCACGGTAAGCATTGTAATGATGGTTTAACCAGAGCAGGAAGGTATAACCCACATCTCCCAGTTTGGCAATCCATTTTAATTTGGTGGTGATGTTGTCGAAAATATCGCCATGGGTAACAAAGTATTTTTTGTGCACCCCGTAGTGAATGTAATACTTGCGAATAGAGAAGTTTCCGATTTTAAAGGGCATGATCTCTTCCAGAAAATCGTCGTGGTTGCCACGTATGTAAATAATCTTACACTTTTGTTTGGAGGTTAAGCCAATGATGTGTTTGAAAAAATTACTGTGTTGTTTTTTCCACTTGCCGTTTTTGCGGAGTTGCCAGCCATCGATAATATCACCATTTAAAATAAGCGTTTCGCATTTGTGGTGTTTTAAAAAGTTTACAACCTCT
>CAZMHW010000001.1:29510-32263 GCA_964566105.1 uncultured Akkermansia sp. | reverse complement strand
GCTGGCTTTAATGCCCAGATGAATGTCTGATAGAACAATTGTTTTGTAAAAGGTCTTCATTAAAAGAGTTTTACAAATTTGGCCATACTATGTCTCCTGGGTGTGAAGGGGTGGTTATTTGTAAATTATTAAAATGTAGATGTGTGTTAGAGGAAGGTTAATCCGTTGAACCAATAGATTAACCTTATTTTAATCTGTTGGATATGAGCTCTGCTGTGTGTTACTTGCCGGGAGGACAATAGCAGGCCTGAAAATTGCATAGTTTGGCTTTTGTAGGCTATAAAAAATAGTTAACTTTAACGCTCAAAATAAATCGTATGCAAAGTACCTTAAAAGCCTTAGGCTTAAAAGAAATAAACGAAGGTTGTTCTACCGGTCAAAACTGGTTTTCGAACGGCGCACTTTTAGAATCGTATAGTCCGGTTGACGGAAAATTGATTGGCAAAGTAAAAACGGCCACTAAAGAAGATTATCAAAAAGTAATTAAAACCGCCGGCGAGGCTTTTAAATATTGGAGAACCATTCCGGCACCAAAGCGTGGTGAGATTGTGCGTCAGTTTGGCGATAAACTCCGTGCTAAAAAAGCAGATCTTGGAAAACTGGTTTCCTACGAAATGGGAAAATCCTTGCAGGAAGGATTGGGAGAAGTTCAGGAGATGATCGACATCTGTGATTTCGCGGTAGGTCAGTCACGTATGCTGTATGGCACACAATTCCACAGCGAACGCCCTAAACACCGGATGATGGAACAATGGCATCCACTTGGAATTGTAGGAATTATCAGTGCTTTTAATTTTCCGGTTGCCGTGTGGAGCTGGAACACAGCTCTTGCCTGGATCTGCGGCGACGTGTGTATCTGGAAAGCTTCCGAAAAAACACCTTTGTGTTCCATCGCCTGTCAAAATATCTGGAACGAAGTAGCCAAAGAAAATAATTTACCGGAAGGAATCTCCTCGATCATTAACGGAGATTACAAAATTGGCGAATACATGACAGCCGATACACACGTGCCACTTATTTCTGCAACCGGTTCTACCCGCATGGGTAAAATTGTGGGCACCAAAGTATCGGAACGAATCGGAAAAAGTATTTTAGAATTAGGCGGAAACAATGCCATTATCATTACCGAAAATGCCGATCTGAACATGACCATTGTTGGAGCTGTATTTGGCGCGGTTGGAACCGCCGGCCAACGGTGTACCTCAACCCGTCGCTTAATTATTCACGAAAAAGTATACGACAAAGTAAAAGACAGTTTGGTAAAAGCCTATGGTCAGTTAAAAATCGGAAATCCCTTGGATGAAAAAAATCATGTTGGTCCGCTGATTGATAAAGATGCCGTTAAAAATTACCAGAGTGCTTTAGAGCGTATTATTTCTGAAGGAGGTAAAATTATTGTGGAGGGTGGCGTGCTCGAAGGTAAAGGCTACGAAAGTGGTTGTTATGTGAAACCTGCCATTGCAGAAGCCCGCAACGACATGGACATTGTTCAGCACGAAACATTTGCGCCGATTTTATATTTGATCAAATACAAAACCATCGAAGAAGCCATCGCACTTCAAAATGGTGTTCCTCAGGGATTATCAAGTTCTATCATGACCTTAAATGTGCGTGAAGCCGAATTATTTTTAAGTGCTCAGGGAAGTGACTGCGGTATTGCCAATGTAAACATTGGAACCAGTGGGGCGGAGATTGGCGGAGCGTTTGGCGGAGAAAAAGAAACGGGCGGTGGCCGCGAAAGTGGTTCGGATGCCTGGAAAGCATACATGCGCAGACAAACCAATACTGTAAACTGGGGTGATAATTTACCGCTGGCACAGGGAATAAAATTTGATCTGGGATAATTTAACCCTTTCCTTTTTTTGAAAGCCTGAATAGATTTTGGAATTTATTCGGGTTTTTTTTCGTCAAATATGCTCCTAAGAAGGCTTCACCGTCTCCTCTACCTCTTTAAAAGGATTTCGTGGAATCCATTCAGAAGGTTGCAGGAACGTGATAAAAGGTTTTTGAATGAGTTTAGAAATGGTGTTTTGCGGTTTGATGTAACAGATCAGATTTTCAGCTTTTGCGCCAACAGTCGTTTTTATTTCCGCGGCGGTTCTTCCCAGATTAACTTTGCAACACCTGTGTTTTATAGCTTCGTTAATGGCACAGTACAATAAGTTCTGGTACAATTCAAAACGGTTGTTCAATTCATAGTCAAAACCAATGTAATGGGCTTCCAGCGAACCATCTGACATTACAAAACTGCTGCCAAAAGCCACCAGTTTATCTTCGTAAAAAAATCCGTTGACCGTAAATTGTTCGTCAAAAATTTCTTTCACGCTGCTAAAATAATTGCGCGGCAACTTAATGAGTTTAAATTTCGCTTTCTCAAAAATGCCTTCGTACAAAGCGTACATTTCTTTCTCGTAATGCTTAATCTCTTGTTTTGTCAGCACCCTTCTTTGAATATCCACGCCGCTTTTAAAAATAGCTTTGGCACGGTTCCTATATTTCTTAGAGAATAGTTCAATGTAATCGTTGAGTGAACTCACCTGTTCCGGAATGGTCACAATTAAATTAGGCTCCACAAAAAACTGGGAGTATTTTTCACCACTAAACAAATCTTCAGGTTGCAGGGGTTCGTAAAAATCCTTGAGCAAAATCGCCGAAATAGTTCCTCTCAATTTTTCTTCTTTGGAAACAATGTCCGTGATCTCCAACAATACTTCGTGTGCCAGCTCCGGTTTTATTTTCTTACTAAATAAAAA
>CAZMHW010000001.1:0-29500 GCA_964566105.1 uncultured Akkermansia sp. | reverse complement strand
ACCAGATTGTTTCCGCAGGTAAACAAACGCAACAGTACCTCGTGTTTGTTCGAATCTACGTAACGTTCAAATAAATTCAGGCGGGTCGATTTGAGACTTTGCACCTGCTGATCCATAAGTGCCCCAAAAACTTCGGCTTTAAAGTCCACAATCTGGTAATAAATAATCCCACAAGGTTTTTGTTTACAATACACTACCACATAACGGCAGGTTAAACGGGTGTGTTCCCCCTGTTCCACCAGTTGGAGATAGTCCTTTTCCAGGAAAGTGGTCTTTCCCTCGGTCACACTCAGCCAATCGTTTACCGGGATTGCTTCTGCCTTTTCGAACAAGGAAAATGAAAAATCATCGTTTATTTTCCTGAAAGGTGAAAACCTCTTTTTGGAAGAAACGGGCTTACAAAAGCTAAACATAGTGTCATAAAAATACTAATTATAACAGCGCCCGGTAGACAAAAGCTATTAAAAAACCTTAAATAATGTATCCAAAACAAGTATATTTAAGCGTTATGAAGCCCGATTTTATACACATTACACCCATTGATCAGCTTGGCGTTGAAGAGAGGGTTGCGCGTTTTAATACCCGAAGTTTAAAAAAAGAAAGTAAAAACAGCGCGTTAAAACTGGCCCTGAATATGATTGACCTTACTACCCTCGAAGGCAAAGACACCGAGGGGAAGGTACGTCAACTGTGTTACAAAGCAATGCATTTGAGCGATGACATTCCGGGGTTACCCCAGGTAGCGGCCGTTTGCGTTTATCCCAATCATGTAAAAACGGCCAAAACTGCTCTGAGCGGAAGTTCTGTGAAAGTGGCCTCAGTTGCCACGGCCTTTCCAAGTGGTAACGCTTCACTTCAAATAAAACTCGACGATGTGGCTTTTGCCCTGGATAACGGCGCCGATGAAATTGACATGGTGATAAGCCGGGGTGAATTTTTAAAAGGAAACTATGGTTTTGTATTTGACGAAATTGCCGCGATTAAAAAGGCCTGTGGTGCAGCACGCCTAAAAGTTATTCTGGAAACCGGTGAACTTTCTTCCCTCGAAAATGTGCGTAAAGCGAGTGACATTGCCATGTACGCAGGAGCAGATTTTATTAAAACATCTACGGGTAAAATTCAACCGGCAGCTACCATGCCCGTTACTTTGGTAATGTTGGAAGCCATAAAGGACTTCTACCAAAAAACAAACAGAATGGTAGGCATGAAACCCGCTGGAGGCATTTCCACTGCCAAAGGCGCCCTGCAATACCTGGTGATGCTTTACGAAACACTGGGTTCTGCCTGGATGGATAACGCGTGGTTTCGTTTCGGCGCCAGTAGCCTGGCCAATGATATTATTTTGCAATTGGGAAAAGAACAGCATGGGGCTTATTACAGCAAAGAATATGTGAGCATTGATTAAGTTCTGGTTCACATAAACTGCCACAGATTACGCAGATCACACAGACATACTAATTTTTTAAAATGAACAACCATCCAGAATATATTGTTGAAGATCATTCCGGGGACTTTGTGAAAGAAAACCAGGATGAGTATCTGAATTCCGAAATCAATCCGCTCACCTACAAAATAATTGGTGCTGCAATGGAAGTGCACAATATCATTGGTCGCGGGTTCCTTGAGTCAGTTTATAAGGATTGTTTGTCTCTGGAGTTTGCTCAAAAAAACATTTCCTTCCAAAAAGAAAAAAAATACGAAATAACTTATAAAGGCGTAAAAATTCCACATCATTATTATGCCGATTTTATTATTGAGGATAAAGTAATTCTCGAAGTGAAAGCTCAAAACCTAATTATTGAAGAGAATTCTAAACAATTGATTAATTATTTGGCCGTTTCAAACCGCAGAATCGGACTTCTCATTAATTTTGGAGAAACCACCTTAAAATACAAAAGATTTATTCTAACAAAATAACCCTCACATCCAATGGCATCATCAGCGAAATCTGTGGCGAAAAAAAATACTGAAGCACCTTCTCAATTTAAGTGGCATTACGCGGCCGCCCGCGAATCAACAGAACACATCCAACTCAAGCCCCGTTACGACCTTTTTATAAATGGAAAATTTATTAAGCCACAAAGTAAAAAGTATTTCGGCACTTACAATCCGGCCAGCGGGGATAAACTGGCGGATGTGGCCCATGCTAATGAAAAAGACGTACACGCGGCCGTAACTGGGGCAAAAAATGCCTACGACAAAACCTGGAAAAAAATGCCGGCCAGTGAACGTGCCAAATACATTTTTCGCATTTCACGCGTTATTCAGGAAAGAGCGCGTGAACTCGCGGTGATAGAAACCATGGACGGCGGTAAACCGATACGCGAAAGCCGGGATTTTGACATCCCCGCGGCAGCCAATCATTTTTTCTATTATGCCGGATGGGCGGATAAATTAGACTATGCTTTTCCCAACCGAAAACCCAAATCACTTGGCGTTGCCGCTCAAATCATTCCCTGGAATTTCCCCTTGTTAATGGCCGCCTGGAAAATAGCGCCGGCCCTGGCTACCGGGAATACCGTTGTATTAAAACCAGCGGAGACAAGTCCTTTAACCGCGCTTAAACTTGCGGAAATTATACGTGACTGCGATTTGCCTCCGGGCGTTGTAAATATTATTACCGGTGCCGGCGATACAGGGGCCGCCATGGTCAATCACCCTGGCGTTTCTAAAATTGCGTTTACAGGGAGCACAGAAGTAGGCAAACTCATTCAACGTTCCGTAGCTGGCAGTGATAAAAAATTAACACTCGAACTGGGCGGAAAGGCGGCTCACATACTTTTTGACGATGCCCCTATTAACCAGGCGGTGGAAGGGATCGTGAACGGTATCTTTTTTAATCAGGGGCATGTATGCTGCGCCGGATCGAGATTATTTGTTCAGGAAAATGTGGCTAAAGAGGTGATTCAAAAATTAAAGGCCAGGATGCAAACGCTTATCGTGGGAGATCCTTTGGATAAAAACACAGACATTGGCGCCATTAACAGCAAGGAGCAACTGGACAAAATAAACGGGTATCTGCAAATTGGAAAAGAAGAAGGTCTGGAAATTTATCAGTCTGATTGTATTTTACCTGAAAAAGGATTCTATTGCAAACCCACACTTTTTATGAATGTGGCTCAGAGTAACCGCGTAACCCAGGAAGAAATATTTGGTCCTGTCTTAACAATTCAAACCTTTCGCACCATTGAGGAGGTAATCGAAAAAGCCAATAACACGCCTTACGGTTTAAGCGCAGGTGTGTGGACAGATAAAGGTTCAAAGATTTTTAACCTTACCGGCAAATTAAGGGCGGGTGTGGTTTGGGCCAATACTTACAATAAATTTGACCCGACTTCTCCATTTGGAGGCTACAAAGAAAGTGGTTTTGGACGAGAGGGTGGCCTGCACGGGCTGCTGCCTTATCTTAGTTTTTGAGGCTGGACTGTTTTTCTACCCTTACCTGCATTTCAAAATAACTGAATCCGGCAGCCTGCTCTTCAAAGGTCCATTTTACCTGCTGTCCCGATCGGTAAACAATATCTAAAAGTCCGATCCCTGCGTTTCCGGACTCGGAAATAGAGGTATGTCCGAGACTGTGGCGGTAAAACTTTTTCAGTTCCTGAGAATTCAAACCACTGTAAACCAGAAGGCGTTCGTTCACAACGTCTTTTGAACGCAAGTTTATCGTATTGCCGGAATAAATAACAATCTCCGATGTAGTTGAACACAATAAAAAATAAGGTGGTGTTTGGTCCGACGAAGAGCCGTGTTTGCCAATGTTTTGAAGAATTTCGACGCTTATTGTTTTAAGACGTGTTTCAAGTGATGGAGTAAAAGATTTGCTTACGCATTTGTTTTCTATTTCTTTCAGCGTGGTCGATACGCTTTCATGATCAAACTTACCCCACAAGGTGACGAGAAATTCCGGTTTTCGTTTCTCTGCCTTTAAAAGTAATTCCTCTAATTTCTTCGGGACCATGTTCCGGTTTGATTTTTATCTGATTTGTGTGAGGGAGCTTCGTATCTTTTCCTGTCTTTATTTTTCCAAAAAAACCGGAATGTATTTAAATTTTGTTTCCACACAAAACTCTATGTCCTGGCCCAATTCCAGAGCATCCTCATCCGCCTCTTCATAAATCCAGTTAATATTAAATACCGTACTCTTTTTTTTGTAATTCTCAATTATCCTTATCAGATCTATAATGGACCTGTTTGAAGCTGTATTTAAATACTCAAACTCAAGATTGAGCGTTATAGTATCCGGCTGATTATTCCCGAGCGCTTTCACCCAGTCCATTGCTTCTGCATAAAAAGCGAAGGTGTTCTCCGGAATAGAAACTCCCTTAATGGTTAACTCACCATTCGTTTTGAATACAATTTCAGGCGTGTGTGTTGTCAATTTTATGACCAAATTTTCCATACTTATAGTTTTAATTCAAATCCTATTACGGAGATATCGTCTGTTTGCTCGTGTTTTCCCTTGTAGTTCATATGCTCCATTTCCAAAAGATATTCCTGCTGAAAAGGAGGCAGATTTTTTATTTTATTCAAAAGTTCAAAAAACTTCGCTCTCGAAAAGCGTTTACTCTTTTTAGCTCCCCCCAACTGATCGCGGTAACCATCAGAGAAGAGGTAAAACTTCTCCGTACCATTCAGTTCCAGGCAGGTTTCGCTGAAATCGATGTTGATGTGGTTATCATCTCCTATTGATCTCTTATCGCCATTAATAACGTGCTGAACATTGTCCTGATAATAAAGCAGAAAAAGTCCGGCCCCGCCAAAGGTAAGAGTTCTTTTTTTCTTATTGTACACACAAATCCCCAATTCCATTCCGTCCCTTCGTTTATTTTCTCTTTTCTTGTTTAAAGAATTGTGTAACTGAAAATCGAGCGCCTCGAGTATTTGCGCGGGAGAAGTGCACTTATTTTCAACCGCGATCCGTTGTAATAAGTTACTGCCCAAAAGAGTGAGGAAAGCTCCCGGAACACCATGTCCCGTACAATCACCCAAGGCAATAACGGTATATTCATCAAAACTTTCCACCAGGTAAAAATCACCACTTACCACATCTTTAGGCTTGTAAAAGGCCATAAACTGTTTAATGGAATCTTTGTAACCAGAGATACTCGGAAAAATGGATCTTTGAATATCCCGTGCGTAATTTAAGCTCGAAAGGATGTCTTTACTTTTATCAGAAAGCTCCTTCTTTAAATTCAGATTGTTTACAACCACAGAAAGTACCGAAGTGTAATTTTCCAGAATACTCATTTCACGTTTACCAAATGAAAAGGAACTCTCGAATTCAAGGGCAAGCGCACCTACCAGATCGGTGGAATAATGAATAGGTAATAGAATGTAAGAGACAATATTTTCCTTTCTTCTTTGAATATCCGACGGAGACAATTGTTCTGCGTTATCCAGATTGCGCTCGATGTACCTCTTCCCTTTAAGCAAGGTTGGATAGGCCTTCATGTCACTGTAGTTATATTTATCCCTTTTAATTTCTGCTTGATCAGTATAGAACACGTTAAAATGGTTATTTGTATCGTCCGCTAAAAACAAAGAGCCTCTTTTAATACCCGGAATTTTTTCTTTAAGTGTATTTAAAGAAAGCTCCGCTATTTCCTCAAAGGTATTGGTGTAGATAAGCTGTTCTTTAAGCAAATTATTCACTGCCAGGTCCTCAGAGGTGATATTCAATTCCCTGTTCATCCGGAGAAGTTTTTTCTCCTGCATTTTTTTCTGGGTGATATCAATACAGGTTCCGGAGCGTTTAATTATTTTACCGTCGGCGTTTCTAACAGGAAAAGCTTTTTCATTGATCCAGGTTATTTCGTCGCCTATCCAGATTCTGTATTCTATCTCATAAGGTTCCCCGTCTTTTACTCTGTTTGTGGCCGAGGTCACAACTTCCCTGTCTTTAAAGATCAGATGGTCTGCGGTGTAGTTATTGTTGTTGTAAAAATACTCGGGTTTCTCCCCCAGTATTTGTAACGCGTTTGAACTTATGTATTCATATTTTTCCTCCTCCATGTTATAGAGATAAAAAACGTCGTTAATGGTTTCATTAATTTGCCTGAAATTATTCTCACTTTCCTGTAAGGCCATTTCGGCGTTTTTTTGCCGGGTTATGTCGCGCAGGATTGCCTGAAAACCCTTCACCGCTTGTTTTCCGGAAGTCTCGCGAATAAGTTTTACATTTTGCCCAACCCACAAAACCTTACCGTCTTTAGAATACACCCTAAACTCGTAATAGGAGTTTTCTTCCGCCTGGGCAAATTGTTTCAGGTAAAACAGGGCGACTCTTTTTTTATCTTCCTCGTGAATGATGTAGGTAAAGTGTTTGCCCGAGAGGTAAGACGGGCTATATCCCAGAATTTTGGAAATCGACTCATTTAAAAATTCAATATTTCCTTTAGAATCGGTTGTATAAATCACATCCCCGGCATTATTCAGAATGTGGTGATATTCTCTTTCCAAAGCTTTTCTTCTGGTGATGTCGGTAACCACCTCAATGTACTTTTCTATTTTTCCTTCTGCATCATAAACAGGTGTATTGGTAATTAATACCCATTTCTGCTCTCCGGTTTTTGTATATTGAAGCAACTCCGCACTGGCATTACTCAGCTTATTTTGCAAAATAGAGTCCTGTTTTTCCTTTTGGGTTTCCGGTCCTGAAAACATTTCGATAGGTCTCTTGCCAATCAGCTCTTTCAGGCTGTAACACATCATGTCAAGATAACTTTTATTGCACCACTGAATTAACCCTTCCGGATTCGAAATAACCACACCATTGTTTACCACTTCGCTAATCAGTGATAGTTCTTTTAAGCGTGATTCCCTTTCTTTTTTCTCGGTGATGTCTGAAGAAACGCCCGAAGTTCTTACAAGCTTACCGGATGTGTCGTATATAGCGGACGATTTTTCATGAATCCATTTAACAACGCCTGCTTCCGTTCTGATCCTGTATTCAATCTCGTAAGAAGGTTTGCTTTCAAGGCTGCGTCTCGATTTCAACAAAATACTTCTATCTTCCTCCAGAACCATCTTCTCACTAAAACTTTGTCCCTCGTAAAAATACTCTTCTTTCATGCCGAGTACTTTTTCACAGGAAGGACTAATGTATACGTATTTCAAATTGAGTGTGTCGTATAACCAGAATACATCCTGAATTGTCTCATTAATTTGTCTGAAATTGTTTTCGCTCTCTACCAGCGCAAGCTTGGTTTCTTTCTCTCTGGTAATGTCCCTCACCACCGCCTGAAATCCAAGTACTTGTGTTTGTTGATCGCCTCTACCCAGAATCAGTTTCACATTCTGTCCCACCCAATATTCCTGCCCCTCAGCCGTTATTACCTTAAACTCAAAATACGTGCTTTCCGTTTTTTGTTTAAACTGCTTGAGATAAAAAAGAGTGGCTCTCTTTTTGTAATCCGGATGAATAATGCTGGTAAAATGTTTGCCCCGCAAATAGTCCAAATCAAAGCCCAGCAGACTGCTCGCTGTTTTATTAATGAATTTGAAATTTCCCAGTTCGTCGGTTGTATAAATAATGTCCCCGGCGTTATTGAGTATATAGTGATACTCCCGCTCCAGTTCTTTTCGTTTGGACGCTTCGTAAGTGAGGGCCACAAAGTCGGAAACAGACTTAACGAAATTAATATCCTCTCCATCCCATAGCCCCATTGTTTCATACTGCGCACAACAGAGTGCACCGGCCACCTCCCCGTCAATAAAAATGGGCACATCTAACACCGATCGCACTCCTTCCATTGAAAAATATTCTTCTGCCAACTGCTTTGTGTCCGGGTGTTGACGGACATCCGAAGCTTCTATCATTCTTGCCTGTTCAATGGCTGAAAAATACTCCGGGAATTCTTTTTCCGATAATTTTACTCCTGTCTCAAAAGTATTGGAAGATCTCCGATAGATACTTTGAGCCACCAAACCATCACTTTCCTTCTTCCAGACTCCTACCCGTTCAATTCCCAAAACCTCTGCAACATTTCTGGTGAGGGTTTCCAATGTTTCCTTTATGTTATTATCGCTCGAGTATGGAAGCCGGGTAAGCTGATTTAACGCGTAATTGTATCGTTCTACTTTTTTAATCCTCCTTTGCTCCTCCATCTGAAGTAATTTTGTCTCGGTAATATTCTTACCCACAAATAACAAATACCTGTCTTCAATCACGGTAGTGTCCCAACTGATATAAATAGTATTATTTCGGAAATCTTTGATGTTATTCTCATAATTACCCGATCTGTTGTTTCGGATGTCATCGATGACATTTTTTTTAAGTACCTCTGTTGTGTGTTGGTCGTAGCCAAGATAATTCCACCAGCCCTCTTTAATAATTTGGTTTAGGGACAAGCCTGTTACCTGCTCCAGGTACCTGTTAGCATATACGAATCCCCCGTCTTTATCCGATACTAAAACAAAAAGATTAGAACTTTCCAGGATCTTACTTCCAAATCCGTTCTTGCGGTTCGAACTTCCCTCAATCAGGAACAAAGCAACTGAAACAACAGAGGCCTGTATAATCGCCGACACGTAAATATCGCGGTTTACCTCGTTTACCTCCCACACTGAAAAAGCGAGGGCGTTGACCACAAGCATAAATGTGAGAAAATACAGAAGATTTTTAAGTTTAGTAAAGATCAATTTCGAAAACAGGATAAGACAGGCTGTTTCAACTGCCATAACGGGTAACATTCCTGCGGCCATCGATTTATACAACGCCATCGCGTAAACGCTGTAGTATGAAATTTGGGGCAAGGTATCTGCGAACTTAAAACTCAGATCTCTGAAGGACAATAAAACAGATAACAGAGAAACAGCCAGAATAATAATAATGGGGGTCCAGTTAACGGGGTACAACTTAAGGTAAACGGCTTCGTAGTATTCCACTAAAGGGAAGATAAGAAAGGACAATATGCCCAGAACCCTGATTTTGGTGATAATTTCAGTATAGGAAGTATACGATTCAAAATTTTCAGGGCGCAGGGCGGTAAAGCGCCTGAAAAACAAAACAATCGCAACAAGTGTAAGCAGGGAAGATGCTGCAACAAACCAGCCCTTCTCGAAGATGGTTGCGGTACCGCCTGAAGAAAGGGTTTGCGCACCCGCAACAAGAGGCAAAAAAAACGCCATTAATACTAACATCTTTAAGTAACCTCGGCGGTACACCTTAAAATTCAACAACTTCATATCTTTGATCCTATATAATCCTGGTAATTGCTTACAAGGTAATTACTTTTCAGCGCTAATAAAAGGAGCTATGTAGCCTGCTCCGCATGAGAAAAATCAGCTGATTTACCTGTCTGTACTATTAAAAACCCTTTTAAAGACGTATCCCCATCACCAGAGCATCATCCACCTGGTCCAGTTTACCTTTCCAGTCATTATATGATTTTCTCAGAGCCTCTTCCTGTGCATTCAACTCCAGGTGGGCAATAGAAGAAAGAAGTATTTTAAAGTTCTTGAGCATAAATTTCTTTCCCCTTTCTCCACCAAACTGATCGGCATAACCATCCGAAAAGATATAAAGCATGTCGTTGTGGCCCAGCTGAATTTCGGTTTCTTCGAACACCTTGTTTTCACCGTAATTAAAACCGCCGATAGGAAGTTTGGTAGGCGCATACTCCGTGAGTTCTCCCTCTCTGACATGGTACAAAGGTCTTAAAGCCGCTGCATATGTCACGCGGCTGTTCGCCCGGTCAATGCAGCACAAGGCCAGGTCCATGCCGTCTTTGGTAGCTTCGTGACTGTGTTGCTTCAATGAATTTTTTACCTCTTTGTCCAGTTCCGTTAATATGGCTTTGGCGCCGGTTATTTTCCTCTCCAGTACAATCTTGTTCAGCAAGGTGTTACCTATCATCGACATAAAAGCCCCTGGAACACCGTGTCCTGTGCAATCCGCAGCAACAATCACCTGGATTCCGTTTACTTCACCTACCCAGTAAAAATCACCACTCACAATATCCCTTGGCTGATAAAACACAAACAAACCCTCCCTTTTTCTATTCAGTGCATTAAGGTCAGGTAACAAAGCGTCCTGAATCCGTTTAGCGTAAGTAATGCTGTCTCGTATCTCCTGGTTTTGCTCTTCGATTATTTTAGTGTTCTTTTCTACCAGTTCTTTTTCCTCTCTCAACTCCCTGGTCTTTTCCTCCACGATCAACTCCAGTTTTACTTTTGCTTTTCGCAAGGATGCTGTTCTGATTCTTATGATGAACACTACACCAAAAACCAGGAAGAGGCCCACACCAATCCAGAACCACGTGCGTTTCCAAAAAGGTTTATTAATAATGAAGGTAAACGTGCTGGCCTGCAATTCTGAAAACCCCTCACTGTTAATGGCTATCACTTTAAACGTATAGGTGCCGTCGGGTAAATTTGAATACTCTACCCGCCTTGATCTGCCTGCCTCCGACCAGTTTTCGTCTCTTCCCTCCAGCATGTATTTAAAGTTTACCTCCTCCGAATTTTTCAGACTGAGCGCAGAAAAATTAAACTTGAAATTATATTTTCCATAACCCAATTCCAGGGGTTTTGACAAATCTGTTGCGGAGTCGTTTACACTCAGCTGGAGAAGATACGAACGCGGCAATAATTTTGTATTGAGTTTGGAATTGTGATGGTTGTAAAAAATTACATAGTTCGTTGTGCCAAAATAAAGATCGCCCTGTTTGCTAACATAAAATGCGTTAGCGTTAAATACAGCCGCATTATTGACTCCAACTTCTATCTCTTTCAAAATATCTTCTTTAGGGTAGTATTTGTAAAGATTTTTACCCATCATGATCCATAAATTTCCATCCCTGTCATACGCCAGGCCTTTACAAAAACGGGTTTCGAAGCGCGTATTAAATGGTAGCGGCCTGATCATGGTATCCGTTAATTTATAAATACCCTCGCCATTTGTGCCAATCATCAGCGTACCGTCAGGACTTTCTGCAAAAGAATTGAAATCGGAAATAAGGCCATTGTCTTTAATGTCAATTTCATAGATCTGATCTTGTTGCGAAAAATTAAAAGAGGTATTGTGCGTCGCATAATATATTTTCCCGTTTTTGCTTTTTAAGGAATAGTACACGTTGTTATGCAACAAACTGTTTTGAACAGAGAAATGATTTTTCAGTTGATAGTTTGTATAGTTGTAAACACCTTCCAGATTTGTACACACCTGCACTTCATTTGTTTTGTCCAGACCGTTTATAGCGTTTACAGCGATGTTTGGGATGCCGCTGAATTCCAATGGAATTAGTTTTTGGTGCCGTACATCCCATAAAAATAAACCTTTGTCGTCGGTTCCTATCCACAGTTTGTTCTGCGCATCACAATATAAAGCGTTTATTTTGCCCAGGTCAGTTGTTCCCAAACGGTCCATCTTTTTCAGAAACTCTCCCTGTGGATTTGTAAGAACAATCCCTTTGCGTGTTCCGTAATAGGTAACGCCGCTGCTATCCTGAGTAATGGCAAACACGGCCTCGTTATTGAGAGAAATCAGATCGAACTCTGTTCTGAAGAAACGGTACAATCCTTTGCCTGTGGTGCTTACCCAAATATTAAACTCCCTGTCAATAAAAATGGAGTTAATGTTAGCCTGAAACTCACTTTCATCTATCAGTTTTATTTTGTTGCTCTCCAGATTCAGGCAAACAAAGCGCTCGCCCTGAGTGCCAAAATAGAGGTCCTTATTTTCTTCGTTAAAATAAAAGGCGCCAATGCCTTCGGGAAAATTTTTAGCCACGTAATCGGTGACCCGTGTCACCGAAAAGTTATCGGGATCTTTCATTCCGATTTCAACAATTCCACTACCGGGTAAATACAGCAAAAAACCTTTCTTTTTCCGGAGAGATTGCAGATCCTTAACCTCTTTGTCGAAGCCTTTTATTTTTATCGCTTCATTCTTCAATACATCCAGACGCAGCAGTCCCTCACTGGTAGCCAGCAACAGATTGTTTCCATCTATTTCCTCCAGCGCATTGATTTGATAATTCTGGCTCTCGGTAATTTGTTCGAGCCTGTTTTTCTCCAAATAATAAATACCGCTGCCTTTTGAGAAAAAATAAATACGGTTGCTGAATGCGGATGTTATGATTTTGTTTACCGAGCCCTGAATGCTCTTGGGGTACAATTTGAGGCGGTTACGTACCCTGTCGAGTTTATAAATTTTCCCACTAAAGGTACCAAACCAGAGGTCATTGTTTTTGTCTTCGGCACCTGCATAAATAATATCGTCCTGCTCATTGGCGTGCAAATTATAGCGCAGAAATACCTGCCCGTCAAATTTCACGAGCCCCTTTCCGGTGGCTATCCAGAGAAATCCCTCTTTGTCCTGCAACACCGAATAGATGTAGGTATCCGGCAGTCCCTGATCGGTTTAAAAAGCGCGGGAAGTAAAATTTTGTGAAAAGGCAAGATGAACTAAGCAAACTAATATGACGATTGATCTTAGTTTAAACCTCATGCTATTTGGTCTTAGCGGTACTCTTGACTTTTATTTTATACTTATAACGTGGAACACCACCTAAAGGTGCCGCGTAAAAAGGCACCGGCACATCGTATTCGTTGGTAATGTAAAATACAATGTCGTTTCTGAAATCTCCTTTTTTTACAATTTGTAAATCGAGGCATTTGTTTTTTTCTTCTTCTTTAATAGGATGATTGCTCATGCTCCAATCGTTATTGTTGCCTGTTTTTACCAGGTGTCCGTTTTTTACCGAAGAATATAATTTTACCTGCCCATCCTCGTCAAAATCAAAACACCGGATGTTAAAACTGGTTACGAGATTATCAGCGAAGGGATAAATGTGTGCCACCGAATTGGCCACCATCTGCAATCTTACGGAATACTCGTAAGCGAAGGCATTCGCGCCTTCCACGGCAACATTTTCACCGTTTTTTGTGCTTAAAAATAACTTATAGATGTTTCCGTCATTTCCTTTCATGCCATCAATAATTACCTTAATAACATAACTATCCAGCTCAGGAACAAATTCTCCCTGCGTTGGGTTAAACGGCCCCATGCTCACCCACTTTTGATCGTGGGTCAACTCGCTCCCGAAAATACGTGACTCCATTAAGATTCCACTTTTGTAATTACCAATGGGATTTACGTTGCGCGCGTCTTTGTCCGAATACGCATCTTTACCGCCGTAAACGGAGTACTTTATTTTAGTGTCCCATCCCTGATTAACCTCGTCCAGCTCCCCCGCCGTTTCAGGATCAAAAATCCGCAGATACACGGGCGCTGTTTGACTTTTAGGAATAGAGAAAAAAACCGTTTGCGAAAAATCATCGTCTCCCCAGGAGTGATCTGAATTCATTCCAAAGGTAACCAGGTAAGGAATGTTTTCCTGAGGTGAAGGGACTTCCTGCGCATAGTGAGAACCGACAGACAAGAGCGCCAGGGTCATGAACAAAAATCTGCTATACAAGTTATTTAGATTCATTCAGTGAGTTTGAAAACGTTTTACTAGGCATTTCGTAATTTTCGCGGATCTCAATTTTTTTGGTAGAACTGAAGAGTTCTTTGTTGGTTGTGTATTTACTCTGGCAAATAACCGTCAGCTTCACGTGGTAGTCTGTACTTTCATTATACCGGAATTTGATTTTCTTTCCGTGCAAGAGTTCCCCATTGTCCATATCCCACAAGTAATCCACGATGTTATATCCGGAGATGTCGACCTGACTGGCGTCAAAATCGAGGTAGAAATACCTTCTCCCGATCTTGGGAGACGAAAATTGTACCGGCGGACTGTCAATAAACACACTCAGGGTAGTATCGTTCACCTTTACGAGACCCGTTGCAACGTCGCGAATATTTAAAACCACTTTGTTTTCCCCACTTTTCTCAAAACAGTGCTCAATAACCATCCCTTCTTTTGTTTCACCGTTTCCAAAATCCCACAGGTAGAATAAGGGCGCCGCTGCCGAGTCTGCCGATTCAGTTGCGTCCAGCGTAATGCAATTGTAATCCGCGTCCAGATCGTACACTTTCGTATATTGTATGTTATCGAGGTAATATTTATACAGTTCGTAATTGGCTTTCGCGCTGTCGTTCTGGGTTATTTCGTAGATCTTCTGGTAAAGCTTAACCGCAAGCGGGATTTTTCCTGTAATCTTACTGCTATTGGCGTAGTTAGAGAACTGCGGGATGTTTTCATACACACTGTCCCTGAAATACTGCGCGTAGAATTTTTGCGCCTGCGGATAGTTCTCGTTGAGATAGTTGCAATCCGCTATTTTTAATAACGTCGCTCTGTCTTTATTTTTATCGTAAAGTTTGGCATAAACAGGAATCGCTTCTCCGTACCTTTTTTCTTTAAACAGATTATCCGCCTGCAGAATCAAATCTTTTTGCGAATGAGCAGCCAGACAAGTCAAAACAAGAAAAAAAATCAACATCCTTCTCTTTAGATCTGGTAAGGACTTAAGAAACGTTTTATTTGTCAGCATAAGCGTGTGTGCTTCCAGCAAATGTATCTAAAAGGCCTAAGTAATCAAAATTTTTATGCGTCTTTCCTCATTCTTAGCCTTTTTTGCCGTATCCTGAAGCTCAAAAAAAATAAGTATTTTTACAAGAATCTATGTACGGATTATTTAAACTTTTCTGGCAATACAATTTACCGCGCTGGTCCATTCTGATCATCGACACCCTCATTTGCGCCTTTGCCCTGAGTCTCGCTTTTGTGCTGCGTTTTGACTTTGATTCCATTCCCGTTAACGACGCCCGTAATCTGCCATACGACTTTTTGGTAGTTCTTGGCATTCGGGCCATTTCTTTCGCCATTTCAAAAACCTACAAAGGCGTGGTACGTTATACCAGTACCCGCGACACCATCCGCATCTTTGCTGTGGTGCTCAGTGGCAGTGTTCTGGTCTTTATTTTAAATGTTGTTTCACTGTTCGTATTGGGCTACTATTTTATTCCCAACTCAGTTATCATCATCGATGGCCTGGTATCTCTCTTTTTAATGATCAGTTCCCGTCTGGCCATAAAAGCGCTGTATTTTGAAATTAAAAATCCAGCCCGGGAAAAACTGAACGTCATCATTTACGGCGCGGGAGAATCGGGGATTATTACCAAGCGTACGCTGGATCGTGACGCTGCCATCAAATACAAGGTTGTTGGTTTTATCGACGATGATGAAAAAAAACATGGCAAGAGTATGGAAGGGATTTTTGTTTACGGACAAGACAAACTCGAAACCCTCATCCGTGAAAATGAAGTGGAGTTTGTGATCATTTCCATTCAAAAAATTTCCATTAAAAAGAAAAATGAAATCACCGATATTTGCCTGAACAATAATGTGCGTGTGCTCAATGTGCCCCCTGCTGCCAAATGGATCAACGGAGAGCTGAGTTTTAACCAGATTAAAAGCATTCGTATTGAAGATCTGTTAGAGCGCGATCCCATTAAGCTGGATACTGCCATGATCAGCGATCAGTTAAAAAACAAGGTCATTCTTATTACCGGCGCCGCAGGAAGTATTGGCAGTGAACTCGCCAGACAGTGTTCCAAATTTAATCCCAAAAAAATTTATTTACTCGACCAGGCTGAAAGTCCCTTGCACGAGCTGGAGCTGGAATTTCTGGACCGGCTTGTAAAACCTCCCTACGAGGTAATTATGGCAGACGTGAGGAATTATGACCGGATGAAAAATGTCTTTAACACCTTTCAGCCGCAGATCGTTTTCCATGCAGCGGCATACAAACATGTGCCCATGATGGAGAATAACCCTTCCGAATCTATTTTAACCAACGTTCTGGGTACCAAAACCCTTGCAGATCTTTCTCACGAATACAAAGTAGAACGTTTTGTTTTTGTGAGTACCGACAAGGCTGTAAATCCCACAAACGTTATGGGCGCCAGCAAACGCATTGCCGAAATTTACATTCAGAGTCTGGGTAAAAAATCGGAAACCAAATTTATTACCACCCGGTTTGGAAATGTACTGGGTTCTAACGGTTCTGTAATACCCAGATTTAAAAAACAGATCGAACAAGGTGGGCCCATTACCATCACCCATCCAGACATCACGCGTTATTTTATGACCATTCCCGAAGCCAGTCAGCTGGTGCTGGAAGCGGCCGCCATGGGCAAAGGAGGAGAGATTTTTGTGTTTGACATGGGGGAATCCATTAAAATTGTGGACCTGGCCCGTAAAATGATTTTGCTACTTGGCATGAAAGAAGGAAAGGACATCAGCATTGTTTATACCGGACTCCGTCCCGGAGAAAAACTTTACGAAGAGTTGCTGGCCAACAATGAAAATACGTTACCGACGCATCACAGCCAGATCTTAATCGGTAAAGTCCGGGAATACGATTACGAAGAGGTGAAAGGAATTATTGACGAGCTGATTAAATCGTTCGATACCCAAAACAATGAACTCATTGTGCAACGTATGAAGGACCTGGTTCCTGAATACAAAAGCAATAATTCTATCTTTCAAAAACTCGATTGATGAAAAACAAATTTTACCTCTGTTGCATTTTAGCTCTCAGCACATTTCCTGCCCTCTCACAAACCAAACAAATTACCCCTGCTCCCGCTAAACCTAAACTGGTAGTTGGTATTGTAGTAGACCAGATGCGTAACGATTACATTTACCGTTACTGGAACCGTTTTGGAGAAGGAGGTTTTAAACGCCTGGTGAACAACGGGTATTATTTTAAAAACGCCCATTACAATTACGTACCCACTTACACCGGACCTGGTCACTGCAGCATTTACACCGGCGCCACACCCCGCGCACATGGCATTATTGCCAATGACTGGTTCGTGAAAAAAAACACTAGCAGTATGTATTGCGTACAGGATACTTTGTCCCAAACGGTTGGTTCTACAAGTAAAAATGGCAAAATGTCCCCCCGCAATCAATTGAGTTCTACGATAGGTGACGAACTAAAAATGAGTTCCGGGCAACAAGCCAAAGTATTTGCCGTGGCATTAAAAGACAGAAGTTCGATTTTACCTGCCGGTCACGCGGCCAACGGGGCTTTTTGGTACGATGATGTGAGCGGGAATTTTATTTCCTCTACCTGGTACATGAAAGAACTGCCAGGCTGGTTAACGGCATTTAATGATAAAAAACTAGTGCGGTCTTATCTCGAAAAAGGGTGGAACACCCTCTATCCCATTGCCAGCTACAGCAATTCCATCTCAGACGATAATCGGTACGAAGCTGCACCGGGAAAAGAGAAACCCGTTTTCCCATACGATTACAAAAACTACCTGGACAAAAATTCCCTGGGAATTATTAAGGCAACTCCTTATGGAAATTCCATTACAAAAGATCTGGCTCTGGCTTGTTTAACCGGAGAACAACTGGGAAAGGATGCGGAAACAGACCTCTTGTGCATCAGCTTTTCCAGCACCGATCACGTGGGGCACTCCTTTGGACCGCGCGCTATTGAGATAGAAGACGTGTACCTGCGTCTGGACAAAGACCTGGAAGAATTACTCAATACCCTGGACAAAGAAGTGGGAAAAAACAACTACACAATTTTTTTAACCGCCGATCATGGAGGCGCGGATGTACCGAATCACTTGCTGGACAACAAAATTCCTGCCGGCTATGCCAAAGAAAAAAAACTGATTGCTTCCACCAAAGAATTTTTTAAAACAAATTATGGGGATACTTTGTTGTTAGCAAATATGAGCAACGAACAGGTGTTTATTTCGGATGAGAAAGTACGCGAATTAAAACTCAGTATTTTTGAAGTGGAAGAACGTTTGTCCCGTTTCCTGATCACCCTTCCTGGAATTGCGGAAGCCTATCCTTCTTCTGTACTTAAAAATGAATCCTACGTAAAGAACGACTACCGCGCTCTTTTACAAAACGGGTACAACCATAAATTAAGTGGCAACGTGGCGTATCTTTACGAGCCCGGCTGGATGGACAATGCAGAAAAAGGAACCACACATGGCGCCGGTTACAATTACGACACCCATGTACCCATTATTTTTTACGGCAATTCCATTAAGAAAGGAGAAACACTGCACTACACCGCTATTACCCAGATCGCGCCAACAATCTGCGAACTCCTTCGGATTAACCAACCCAACTCCTGTATTGCGGAACCTTTGAATGATTTTTTCAAATGATCAGAAGACTTTGTTTGGTTTTATTAGCGTTCCTGTTCTTACAGTCTTGTCACGTTGGCCGCTTTTTTATTTACAATTTTGCTGATACCCGTGACTACAAAAAGTTTCCAAAAAAAGAAATCAGGCCTTCTGAAAACCCTTATTATTTTGTTGATGGAACAGCAAACAACTCTATTCATTTACCTAAAACAGTAGAAGGCAAAGGAAAAACCTACTCCTTTGAAGAGGCCATCCGTAACACAGGTACCGTGGCTTTTTTGATTATCCGAAACGACAGCATTCTTTACCAATGGCAACATCCAAAAAAGGATAAGTCCACTATTACCACCTCCTTTTCCATGTCAAAATCTTTTGTTTCTACTTTAATTGGCATGGCCATTGACGATGGTTACATTAAAAGCGTAAACGATCCCATTACAGACTACATTGATTTTCCGGACAAAAATTCGTTCTCTAAAATTACTATCCAGCATGTGTTGGACATGCGCTCCGGAATAAAATTCAACGAAAATTATTTCAACCCTTTCGGAGACATTGCCAAATATTATTATGGCACGAATTTGAAAAAATACATGAAGCATTTGCGGGTGGAAGCTGCACCGGGAAAAAAATTCAAATACATCAGTTTGAATACCCAATTGCTCGCGCTCATTCTTGAAAAAGCAACAGGAAAATCTGTCACCACCTATTTGCAGGAAAAAATCTGGACTCCATTAGGAATGGAATTCGATGCCAGCTGGAGCATAGACAGTAAAAAGAACCAGACCGAAAAAGCGTTTTGTTGCATCAATGGCCGGGCGCTGGATTACGCCAAACTCGGAAGACTTTATATGAACAAAGGCAAATGGAACGGAAAACAATTACTCTCAGAAAAATGGGTGCAAGCGGCTTATACCTTTCCTGAATACAAAAATGGTTACAGATACTCGAATCACTGGTGGCACACACAGAATATTTTCCCCGCAAAAGACAGCAGTCAGTTAAAAGGCCCATACAAGGTTATCGTCACGAGAAAAAAGGAGACAAAAGTACTTCAGCCCAGCGGCGATTTTTTTGCGCAAGGTTTATTTGGTCAATACATGTACATGTGTCCTGAAAAAAACATTATTATTCTGCGTGTCTCTAAAAAAGAAGGTTTCCGGATCAACTGGCCGGCTCTATTCAAAGACATTGCCCGAATGAACTAGGGAAAGGTCTTTTCCTGTGCCTTGTGTCCCAGACTGATCTTCATGTTTTTGCTGGGTCCGTAAAAATTTAGCTTTAATCCTTTTGTGTTCTCCGCGCTCTCACCCGTATTTTTAGGAACATAGTTTTTACCACGCCGTTTTAAGTTGCTCCAGGGAATCAGGATGTTGATATTTGAATTTCCTTTTATATTGTACAGGCCATTCACTACGTATAAGTTGAGTACGTTGGAACCAATCTCCAACTCATCAATCTCCATTTCGTATCCCCGGATCTTAAACGTCTCGTTCAGTTCCGTAAAACTCACGTCATTAAAATCACGGTTTTTGAAAATAAAATTGGAAAGTTTTTGGATGGGCTCGTAATTTACAAGATGTCCATTAATCAATTTTAGTTTAGCGTCTCCAACCATCGTGGAACCAATAAATTCCATTTTTTCATCCAGATCCACCTTAAACTTTCCGTCCACAAAAATTGTACCCTGCAAATTTTCGCTGCCAATGGCTGTTTGTCCAAAATTCTCAAATTGATCAAAGAGTTTTTTTACGTTTACATTCTGGATAGAAACATCCGCGTTTATTTTATTAAAATCTCTCACCGTTCCCGTGGCATTTATTCTTCCATCGCAGGTGTTTACATTCAAAGAACGGATCTCCAGAAAGTTATTTTTATAAAACAAATTCACAGCCGCGCTTTGAGCTTCTACCTTGCGGAGGGTTAGGCGTTTGGCAAACAGATTGACCTGAAACTCAAACCAACTGTTGTTTATTTTTTTAGCCATTTTTCCGTCTGCCGCGGGTTTTTCTTTTTCTTCTGTTTTGCCCCCGGTTGCCGAGAGAAGCGGGTTTAGATTGAGGTCCTCTGTCGTGGCATCGAGACTGGCTTTAAACCCTTTCGTAAACCCGAGAACATAAGGCACAAAATTCTCTGCCCGGCCCTTAAGGCTGGCCTGTGCCATGTTGGTAGCCAGGTTCAGGTTATCAAAACGCAGATCGCGGTTATTCAGATTCGCTTTTCCATTTACAGTGTAAACATAAGGCCTGTCCACTTCTTTGTAACTCAGATTATTAAACAACAAATAGGCATTGAGTTTCATCGGCGTCTCCAGAAATTCTTCTTTATTGAGTTTTGCAGCGGGGCCATTGTATCTGATCGTTGCCAATGCCGAACCTTTCAATTCGAAATTTTTTGCCACATCGAATTTTATCTTTTGAGCCTCTATCAATAAACTCGCGTCGATAGCAATTTGCGGATTTGTAAAATTAACAACACTCACCGTAGCCGTAAAAGGAAAATCGTAAACACGTCCTTTCAGTTGATCAAACAAAATCCTCGCATGCTCCGCGTCCCCATGATGCCGGCTTGAATCCAGACTAATGATGCGGCCTCTGAAATGCAGTCCGGAATAAGGAATTTTACTTTTGCCAATGGCCAGATCACAATCGTGACCATTAATTTCAGCGAGAATCACCGGCTCTTCTTTCTGACCGAGATTAACCACTAACAAAATCCTGGCGTCCACAGGACGTTTTACTTCAAAATTCGAAAGCACTTTTCTGATTTTTGGTGTCAGTAAAGTCGCTACCCTTTCTGTTTTAATTTTTTCGCTTGCAATCTGAAGCGCCAGACGCCTGGGTTCTCCCAGATCAATCAGGGAAGTGAGGCGGTACTCGTGTCCTTCGATCTCTGCATGGGAAGGAGGATACACGCACACCCTTTTAGTCTCTTTCATGTAATTGACCTGCAAATGAAGTATTGCCCGGGTGTTTTTCAAAAAAGCCCCATTTGTGGGATTAAAAAGAAGTTCCTCCACAAGCGTTTTACCGTGAATGCCAGCCTCCAGTCCATCGGAATACTGTCTGAGGGCAATCTTCACGTCCATAAAATTAACCGCAATACGTTGACCCCGTTGTTGATTCAAAAACCTGAATTTGGTGTTACGGACTGTTACTTCCTTCACCTCGAAACTAATGGCGCCAGGTGTCCCGCTGGTGTCCGGAGCCTGTTTTTTAAATTCAAAATTCCTGCTTCCATCCACGTGTCGCACGAGATTTATTTCCGCATCTGATAGAGAGACATACCTCAGCACAAATTGTTTGCTGAGCATTTTTTTTATATCGAAGGAAAGAGATAAGGAACCCGCTTTCAACAAAGTTTCAGCGGTCACTTTATTCAATTCACTTTTGATTTCCACGTTTTTAAGCTTAACGGAAGCATGGGGCCAATTGCTGAACAAGGAAACATTTACATCGTCCACTTTAAGCGCTAAACCGTAATTTGTTTTGAGCGTTTCGGTTAAAAGCAGACTGAGTTCTTTTTTATAAAAGGTGATTGTAACAAATACAGCAGCGCCGAGCAAGATCAACAGAACGAGTAAACTCAGGAGTATACGCTTGATGTATTTCATTTCAAGCTAATTTAGTGCTTTTAGAAATAAAACTATTACCCTTCGTCTTGTGATTTGTATACTCTGTACGTAAAAAACACGCCCTTGTCTTTCAGGCTGTTTGTTTGGCGCTTAGTAGAGCACTTTTGAAATTAGTACTGTTCCGTTAAGAAAATACGGTTAAGTACTCATTTCAGACTTAAGTTAATGGACTAAATTTTCGGAGTTTCCTGTGAGTATGATTTTCGGCTTATCTAAAAACAAGCTCAACAGGTTTGTTTAGCTAGTTCTCGATGTCAATGCCATATTTATTCAAAAGCCCGGGGACACCTTCCAGTGAAAATTTCGCTTTACGGATGCTGTTCGCTTCAGGATCGAATGAATAATTGCGTGCCGTTCTGAAATCAGCGCGTTCTAAGATACTTTTATCAAATGTTGCGCCCTTTAAATCACAATTCTCGAACACAGCCGCGCTCAGATCTGCCTCACTGAAATCTACTTCCTGCAGACTACAGTTTTTGAATTTCATTTTTTTTAAACTGAGCTTGAAAAAAGAAGAATGATCGAGCAGACAATTCTCGAGATGAATGGAAAATAAAAACTCGTTGCATTTTTCAAAAAGAACTCCCAATTGTTTACAGTCCTTGAATTTCACTTCCCGTAAAGTTGTTTTGGGAAGTTTGACCATACTCAGGTTGCAACTTCTGAACTCGCAAAGTGAAAAGTTAATAGCCGAAAGGTCGATTTCTGAAAAATTACAGCTAATAAAAGTGCATTTCTCATATTCCCCTTTAGCGAGTGGTGTTTGAGTAAAGTCTTGCTTTTCGAAAGTTTTACCTTCAATGTAGTTGTCTGTCATACTTCCTCAAAGGTAAATTTTTTCTTTCCTGCAAAAAATAATTCAAGCTGTTTTAACTCTGTAAAGCTCTTTTTATTTTATACACATTGTAAATTTCCCGGGGAAGATGGGCCAGTTTGCCTTTGCTCTGTTCGTCGTTAGACCATTTTACCGGCACTTCCGCGATCCTGTAATTACTGCGTTTTGCCAGAGCCAGTACTTCCAGATCGAAGGACCAGCCATCGGTAACGCACTGCGAAAATAAGTCAATAGCGCTTTTTTTGGTGAACGCTTTGAAACCACAGTGTGGATCGACGATTCCCGGCAAAAGTATGTTTTGAACGATGCCATTTGCAAAACGGCTCCAGGCACGCCGAAAGAGTGGCTGCTCTTTTTCCACCACCGAATCTTTGTGGTAACGTGAGCCAATAGCAATATCAAAATTCTCCTTTAGGAGAGGCTTCAACAATTTATCAAGTTCTTCCACAGGCGTAGAGCCATCCGCGTCCGAAAAAACGCGAATGACTCCTTTGGCCTCCAGCATCCCTTTACGTATGGCATGTCCTTTCCCTTTGTTTTCCGTTAAGGGCAGAAGGCGTAATTCCTTCATCTCTTTCATCATTTCCTGAACAAAAGCCACGGTGCCATCAGAGGACCCATCGTCTACCACCAACAATTCAAAAGAACTTCCACGTTGACTAAGGTAGTTGTGAAAGAACCTCAATGTTGGTCCAATGCGCTTTTCTTCGTTAAACGCAGGAAAAATAATACTTAATTCCATCAGGCTGCTTTTTTTTGTCTGCGGAATTTATCCAGTCTGCTTCCTAAATGCGCGTATGCAATCGGGCATTTAGTAGCACAGGCTTTTCCTCCGTAAAAATGATGTTTGATATCTTCCACGGTGTATTCTGTCAATGGTTTTGCCGGGCTTCCCGTTTTGGGCTGACACAGATGTACCAGTCCGTTCCCATCCACTTCAAAATGACGGGCTCCGGAACGGCATTTCCATTTCACATCTTCCCCACGCACCAGTGGCAATTGAAATTTATCGTTCAGCGCCATTGGGAGTCTTCCCCGCATGGCACGGATCTGCATGTACACTGCTTTTGTTTCTTCATTCAATGGCATCACTCTTCCCTGAGAATCTCTTACCAGCGAGCATTGAAAATCGAAACCGTAACTCAAAACGATTTTCGCCACTTCCAGCATTTCCTGAGGTGGTCCTGAACCCAGTACCCCGTTTACCCGCACAATAAAACGCGCATCCTTTTTGAGCATTTCCAGCTTAGGACGTAAACGCTTCATACTCTTGCTGGTAGTTTCGTTATCTTCCAAACTATCGCAGCTAATTTGCATGCCATACAAACCTGCTTCGTTCAGACTTTTTATGAGAGAAGGTTTTAAAATACGTGCGTTCGAATTCATCATGGGGATCATGCCCAGTTTGGAAATGTATTGTACCAGCTCCACGATCTGCGGATGTAACAAAGGTTCACCACCATTTAAAGTAACAAACACTACTTTGAGGCGTTTGAATTCATCCATGCGCGATTTAAGTACATCGAGTGGAACCGGTTTGGAAACTTTATCGTACTCGTAACAATAGCCGCAGGATAAATTGCAACGGCGGGTCACCACAATTTGCGCCAGTACCGGTCGTTTCGGATCCATGGCGGCCTTGGTCAGATTCCACAGGACACGCATCCTGGAAACCTTCGTTCGTGATCTTCTTGATTTCATCTTTGGAGATTTTTTAGTTAGTTGCGGATGAAGGTATGGGTCACGCAAATAAATTTCCGCAGTAAAAAATGTTAAATGGATTTGGAAGGGTCTTTCCTTAAAGAATATTAACAAGAACCCGATGAAACGAAGACCTCATTTGAAAAATTTCGTTAAGAAAAAGCTAAAAGCGATAACCTATTTTTAATCCCACTGGCACATTAAAGGTATAATACTTTCCCTCCACTGTGAGTGCATAGGAAAGATTCGGTTCCAACGGTTTCCACAGTACGGCATCCTCTCTAAGTTTATCGGTATGTGTTACATTCCTGTACCGGCAACCTAATCCCACATAAAGATCTAAAACAAATCGGTAGATGTATACCTGAACGCCATAACGTAATGAAAGGGTTGCCGTTTTTCGCTGAACGCCTATTGTATCAGTATAGTCATCCACAAAACTGACACTATCCGCTTGCGCTAAATACTTAAACGCCGCCGTTCGTTGAAAGTGACAGGTGAGAACATCGAGATCCACAGAAATATAGTGTTTACAAAGCTTGCTACTTTTAAAAAAATATTTCTGTTCCACACCCAAAGCAAAACCTTTTAAATTATCCCAGGTTGCGTAATGCGAATGAGCCAAAGGATCAAAGAGCCAGGAGGCAAAAACCTGTGAGGAGAATTTACCGGCAAACTGCCTTTCATAACTGAATTGCAAGCCTCTTACGCCTGTAATTACTCCAACAGGCGACAGCTTTATCTGATTGGGGAACATCAGCGTTTGTTTGCTTTGAGCCAAAATTTGACTCCACAACACACTAAGTAGTATCAGTGTTCTCATCTTTATAAATCGTTTGAGTAACCTAATTCCAATTTACAAAAAAACTAAATCTGAGCGGTTGTTATTACCTGATTATTTTCGTAAGCAGAGATCTGTAGCCGATAAATCCGCGTTGCCGTGAATCCACAGAATTACTTCTGTTATCACCCAAAATAAAAAAACAATCTTTGGGGATGGTTACCGGACCAAAATTATCATAGGTCCATTTGCGATGTGCACCTGTATTCCAGACATCTACCAATTCCGTTGCCGTTGTGTCTTCATAGAACATGCGTTTGCATTTAGCAAGAATTCCATAGTTTTGAAGTTCAGGATATGTAAAGTTTAATTCATAGCTTGTGTCAGAACTTTGAAATACTTTATGTTTTTTATCGTATTCATTCAAACTGCAGTTCAGGTCTGAAGAACGAATCTGGAACCGGTAAGCACGAAGAAGGGTATCATTTACAAATGTTTCGTTTACATATAGCTGGCCACGTTTTAATTGAACGCGATCTCCTGCAAGTCCAACAATTCGTCCAATCGAAACATACTCTGTTTTTGTTTCTTCCCAGGGAGCCGGTTTAGCCAGATAGCTGACGATAGCGTCACGCTCATACTTTAACAGCTTACTTCCGTAAACAATGTCCCCGACTTTAATAGTCGGTTCCATATTTGTAGTTGGCACTTTGTAAAACTGAATCCAATTCAGGTATCGAAGAAGCCCAAACAACAACAAGACTAAAACCGGAATGATTACCAGAGCCGCCCATCCATATTTCCGCTCTTTAATACGCATTCCTTTCATTTGCTTTTTGCTATCAAGATCAGATCCGTCACACTGGTTCCATCTTGTGTAGGAAAATCCTGGCGTTTCAACTTCAGGAGTTCGTAACCACTTTCCAATAAGGCGGTCTTTAAGTACCCAGCCTCGTGGAAGTACATAAAGAGCTCATCACCCCCGCTTCCTTTTTTATATTCGGACTTAGCGTAATCGTCTTCCATCGTACTTAAATAAAGTATTCCGCCGGGCTTAAGAATTTTAGCGGCGTCCCTTATTAATTGAAGAGCTTCCTCTTTTGACAGATAGGGCAGACAAAATCCGCAGAGCACGGCGTCTACCTGTTTGTTTAGATTGCCAATCTTTCTGGCATCCATCAATTCAAATGTTGCCCTTGGATTATTTTCTTTGGCAAGGGCCAACATGTTAGGAGCAAGGTCAGTGCCTAACCATTTTAAATCGGGACGTTTATTCAAAACGTATTTACTAACGTTTCCCGGACCGCAGGCCAATTCCAAAACATCTGCGCCAGGTTTTAATTCGTCGCAGAAAAAATCCAGAGTGTCGGCATACATACTTACATCCATATACTTTTCCTGATAAACCAGGGCCCGCAAATTAAAAATAGTCACTGCCTGTTTATTTTTGTCTATTTCCATACAAAACCAGATACTTCTTAAGTAAAGTTAGCGAATTTTTGAAGCCAGGTTAATTTACAAGTAAAATTGTTCTAAGCCCTAGTTCTGATATACCCGCATTTGGAGACAGGAAGGTCTTGGAACCGTGATACCGTTGTTGGTCTTTGTGAGTTTTCCCGTTTTTAGATTCCTCCTGAAAACAACAATGCTGTTGGAAACCAGATTAGCGACGAGCAGAAAATTTCCACTGGGATCTATCGCAAAATTTCTTGGGTGTTCACCGAAAGAGGTTTGATGTCCGATCAACGTCAATCTTCCTGTGTTTTTATGAATGGAAAAAATAGAAATGCTGTTTTCTTCCCGGTTCGAGGCATACAAAAACAAACCATCCGGAGAAACATGAATATCTGCGCCACTGTATTCCTGCAACTTATGTGCATACGAAAAAACACGCTGTAATGAATCCAGCTTACCATCCTTGTAGGCATAGGCGGAAATGGTTCCACTCAATTCTTCGATGCAATAGGCGAATTGACCATTGGGATGAAAAGTAAAATGACGGGGGCCACTTCCCGGAATTGTCCGTACTTCCAGATCTTCTCTGTTTTCAAGAACCGGTGATTGATCCGGATGAAAAGCAAAAACCCGGATCTTATCCGAACCCAGGTCAGGGAAAAACACAAAGCGGTTATCCGGCGAAAAAACAGCCGCGTGAAGGTGCGGCTTTTCTTGCCTGCTTTTAATTACACTGCTGTCTCTAAATGAGATTACCTGCAAAACGTCCGCGATTTCTCCATTTTTATTTATACGGTAGAGACTGATATTTCCTTCTGTATAATTCGCATTCACCAAAAAGGAATTTGTGTTATCTGCCGACAGGTATACAGGATTTTCTCCCTGACTACTCTGTGTGTTCAGGAGCAAGATCTTTCCCTGAGCACTATCAATCCGGAAAGCCGCTACCTTTCCATGTTCCGGTAATTTAGAATTTGTGCAAGCGTACAAATACCGACCGTTTGTCGAAATATTTAAAAAAGAAGGATTCGTTAGCTTTTCTCCTGTCGCGAATCGGTTTAATTTTCCGGAAAGGGAATTAAAAGTATACACGTAAATACCGGTGTCCGCCTGACCCCCGGTGTAGGTACCGATAAATAAAAGAGTATGCCTTGACTCCTGCGCCGAAAGATGAAGAGCAAAAAACAAAAGGGTGAATATAACAAGTTGGCGAGGCATGAGTTGATCCTGCCCTAATTTACTTAAAGTTTGTGGAGTTGTAGGCTATTGCCTTCAAATTAAATGTTCCATAACACAGTCTCCCTTGGGTAGGAATAAATCTAATTTCGCGTGAGAAGAATCCGTCTGACAAATCTCAGCCACATGATCACGGCAAGCATTTTGGGAGGAAGGTTGTGGTTAAACTGCTAGCGGGAAGAATCCCATTTTTCCTTCTCTATCTGGAAAATAAATACATCCAGGTCATTCCACGTGCTTTGTTTTATTTTACTCAGACCGTTTTTCTGTGCTACTCTTTGCGACTTAACATTGTCCACATGAATAATAGAAATAACGTCTGCTGACAAATCATTGTCAAAGGCATATTTCATAAAGCGTTTGGCCGCTTCGGGTGCATAGCCACGACCCCAGTATTTTTTAAAAATGTGGTAGCCCACTTCCAGTTTGGTTTCCCCATCTACGGTTTGTTCAAGAAGGCCACACTGACCAACAACTTCATTGTTTTGTTTATCGGTGAGTAGTTGCAATCCGAATTTTCTATCTGCGTAACGTTTGAGTTGTCTTTCTATCCAGTGTTTGGAACGGTCTGCACTCTGCAGCGCGCCAAAGTTGGGAATAAACTCCACCGCTTCTTCATCTTCAAAAAAGGGCGTCCACAGACTAATGTCCGACTCTGTAAGAAACCGGGTTTTTAACCTTTCGGATTCCAGGCCCTCTTCGTAAATATATTCCCCCATTTTCTTAGTTGTTTTTCTTTGGTTTGGCTCCCATGTAAAATGTGAGCGTCGATCCCTTGGTGATATCTGCGTGTTTTATAAATAACTGATCCCATACATTACCGTTCAAAAGCACTTTTTGCACGTACACATTTTTATCACTTTGATTGATCACTTTCACATGAAATGTGTTTCCGTTTTCAAGTGTCACCTGTGCATCTTCCACTACCGGCGAACCCAAAGCGTACTGATCGGAGCCAGGCGCAACGGGATAAAACCCCAAAGCAGAAAAAATATACCAGGCACTCATTTGTCCGCAATCGTCGTTCCCTCCCAGACCATCGGGGGTTGGTTTGTATTGCAGTTTTAAAATATTTCGCACCTGGACTTGCGTTTTCCAGGGTTCACTGGTCCAGTTATAAAAATAAGCCACGTGGTGTGCCGGCTCATTGCCGTGCACATAGCCACCAATAATCCCTTCACGGGTAATGTCTTCGGTCTCGGCAAAAAAAGAATCCGACAGGCGCATGGTAAAAAGACTATCGAGGCGATTGATAAAACGTTTCTCTCCTCCCATCTTTTGAAGGAGCGCAGCCGGATCCTGAGGTACAAAAAAACTGTAGTTCCAGCTGTTCCCTTCAATAAACCCTTGTCCATTGGTGCTCAGGGCGTCAAACTCTTTTTTAAATGTACCATTGGCTAATTTGGGTTGCATAAAACCGCTTGCCGGATTAAAATTATTTTGCCAGTTGGCAGAGCGTTTCATAAACTCTTCATAAATATCTTTCGTATTAAGTTTTTTTGCGAGTTGTGCAATGCACCAGTCATCATAAGCGTATTCCAACGTGTTGGATACGGAGATACCGCTCTTTTCTGCCGGAATAAAACCAGAATCCATATAAAAGCCTATGCCTTCATAATTGCGGTGCCTGGCTGTTGTGACGCAGGCGTCCAAAGCCTCCCGGGCATCTCCTTTATACACGCCTTTCACAACGGCGTCAGAAATAACAGACACACTGTGGTATCCACTCATGCACCAGTTATCGTTGGCGTAATGCGACCAGATGGGCAACATGTGTAA